>JBEGVD010000020.1:0-9244 GCA_041178585.1 Actinomycetota bacterium | reverse complement strand
TTGAAGCAGTATCAGAAGTTCTTTGAGTTTGAAGACATTGAGTTGGAGATCACTCCAGACGCAATGGTGGCAATCGCTGATCAGGCATTAAGTCGTGGCACCGGAGCTCGCGGATTGCGCGCAATTCTTGAAGAAGTGTTGCTTAACACCATGTACGAATTGCCGGGCCGCACCGATGTGGCAAAAGTGATTGTGGACGTGGACGCAGTGGTCAGCAAAGCTGACCCAACCATCGTTCCTCGTTCAACTCGCGTTGCCCGACAACGTCGCGCTGCTTCCTAGCCCTAACCTCGTCGCTATGAATTATGCAGAGGCGCTTGTCTATCTAGACGAGCATGCAAGCTACGAAAAGACTGGGCGAGTTGAATCTCCTTCGCTCGACAACATTTCTGCATTTATGGATGTGATGGCCCATCCAGAATTGAGCTACCCAGTTATTCACGTAACGGGAACCAATGGCAAAGGCTCGACTACTCAGATCATTACTAAGTTGTTGATGGCGCATGGTTTGCATGTGGGTACGTACACAAGCCCGCATCTTGAACACTTAACTGAACGCATTTCTCGTAATGGCGAACCAATTACGCAAGAAGCATTTGCGGAGTGCGTTGCCGCGATTGCCGATGCCGAGGTGTTGTCTGGAGTGCGGCCAACATATTTTGAGATCGTTACTGCAGCCGCATTTCGTCATTTCGCTGATGAAGCCGTTGATGTGGCTGTAATTGAAGTAGGCATGTTGGGTAGATGGGATGCCACCAACGTGGTGCGCTCGGAAGTTGCGGTCATCACCAACATTGCACTCGATCACATGGAGTTCGCTGGTCCGACCCTTGGACACATTGCTTTCGAGAAGGTGGGAATTTCTAAAGAGCACAGTTCGCTTGTCGTTGGCGAGGTGAACCCAGATTTGGATTCGATTTGGGCAAGTGCGCCTTCAGCAAAACTGTTGAAGCGAAACGATGATTTTGATTGCGTCGACAACGAACTCGCAGTAGGCGGGCGTCTTCTTGACATACGTACACCGCGCGCGATGTATCAGGAACTCATGGTTCCTCTTCACGGACAACATCAAGGTGACAACGCTTCGATTGCACTTGTTGCAGTTGAAGAATTCTTTGATGCACAACTCGACATTGACGTGGTGCGCGAAGGACTTGCCATGGTGCAAATGCCAGGTCGATTTGAAGTGCTTGGTCGTCAACCACTTGTTGTTGTGGATGGTGCTCATAATCCGGCAGGTGCAGATGTTTGCGCTCAAGTGTTCTTCGACGATTTTTCTCCTGAAGGTCGTCGCATTGCAGTCATCGGACAATTGTTAGGTCGAGATCCCGAGCTGTTGCTCTCAGCATTGCGTATTGATGAATTCGATCTGGTGGTCTGCTGTACAGCACCTTCTCCACGGGGCATGAGTGGTGATCAGATTGCGCAGAGCGCTCGCTCGATGGGGTGTGATGAAGTGGTGGTATGCAACACGGTGGAAGAGGCATGTTCACGAGCGCTCAAGGATGCTCGTGCTGAGGATGCCGTTTTAATCGCAGGATCTTTGTATTTAGTAGGTAGTGCGCGGACCTATTTACGGCGTAACCTGTAACCCGTGAGTAACAAAACCCTCGTCCTCCTTAAGCCAGATGCAGTTGAGCGCCAATTAGTTGGCAGCATCGTTTCCCGTTTTGAGACCAAGGGTCTCAAAATTGTCGCCATGGAGTTGCGCACACTTGATGCCGCGATTTTGGAGCGCCACTACGAGGAGCACAAGGGCAAGGGCTTCTATGCAGAGTTGGTGTCGTTCATGTCGCGTGGTCCAGTTGTCGCATTGGTCGTTGAAGGACCAGAAGACACATGGGAAATCTTGCGCAACATGATGGGTGCAACGAACCCACGTAACGCAGCCCCAGGAACGATTCGCGGCGATTACGGCACATTGTTTACCGAAAACCTCATTCACGGAAGCGACTCTGCAGCATCTGCAGCCCGTGAAATTGGTATCTTTTTCCCAAACCTGTAGGCGTTAGGCGCACGTCGCCTGCTGAGGAGACCTAATACATGGCTGGTGGAGGCTCACTTTCGTTGGGGCGTGATATCGCCATCGACCTGGGTACCGCAAACACGTTGGTGTATGTCAAAGGTGAAGGTGTCGTTCTGAACGAGCCAAGCACTGCGGCTGTAGATAGTCGCACGGGGCAATTGGTTGCTGTTGGGTTTGAAGCCAAGCGGATGTGGGGTCGAGCTCCGCAAAACATTCGACTCGTTCGTCCACTTAAAGACGGTGTCATCGCCGATTTTGACGTGTGCGAAAAGATGTTGCGCTTTTTCATTCAGAAGGTGCACACCAGTAAATGGAACAAACCGCGAATGATTATTTGTGTGCCTTCCGAAATCACAGGTGTAGAAAAACGTGCAGTGCAAGATGCCGCAGAGTTTGCTGGTGCACGCAGGCCTGTGTACATCATCGAAGAACCGATGGCCGCCGCAATCGGCGCCGGGCTTCCTGTTCATCTACCAAGTGCAAACCTGATTGTTGACATTGGTGGTGGAACTACAGAAGTTGCAGTTATTTCCATGGGCGGCATCGTGACAGCCCATTCAGCACGCGTTGCTGGCGACGAATTGAATGAAGCAATTGTCACAATGTTTCGCAAAGAGTTTTCGCTCGATATTGGCGAGAACACTGCAGAGGAAGTGAAACTGCAACTTGGTTCTGCATGGCCTTTGGCTGAAGAACTCACCGCTGATGTTGGTGGCCGCGACGTGAACTCGGGACTGCCACGCACTCAGGTCATTACCAGCGAGGACGTTCGTGCTGCCCTCGACGAATCGGTCGGCATGATTGTTGCCGCAATTAAAACCACGCTTGAACGAACACCGCCAGAACTTGCGGCTGACATTATTGGTCACGGGCTGGTGCTTTCGGGTGGTGGGGCACTGTTGGCTGGACTGTGCGAACGCGTTACATATGAAACTGGAATTCACGCATACTTAGCGCCAGAGCCGTTGTATTCGGTGGTGCTTGGTTGTGGATTGACTTTGGACAACATTGACGCGATGAAGGGTCTGACAACACAGACCTCATTCGACTAGGTCGCATTGGTACACGATTGTGTCCGCGATTTCAGCAAAACGTAAGAGAGCAATCGCGTTACTTTCGCTGACCTCTATCATTTTGGTCACCCTCGACTTGCAGGGAAGCGCTTCTGCTTCGGTGTTGCGAGGAACCTTTGGAGTGTTTTTTCGCCCAATTGAAGGTGTTACGCGTGTCATCTCAAGGCCAGTGAGTAACGCATGGCACGGGATCACGCACTATAACGAAGTGACAAAAGAAAATGATTTGTTGCGAGAGAAGATTGCGCAACAAGAAGGTGCTGCAGTTGCTGCTGCTGCTTCAGTCCGTCTTTCGCAGGAACTGTTGGCGCTGAACGGCTTGCCAACGCTTGCTGGAATCAACTCGGTTAGCGCGCAGGTAATTGGTGATTCGCCTTCAAACTATTCACAAAACGTTGAAATCAATCAGGGCAGTGACAGCGGCGTAAAAGTCGGCATGCCTGTTATGAATGCTGCGGGACTCGTTGGAAAGATCACCAAGGTGTTCCCAAGACGATCAATTGTCATGTTGATTACTGACCCCGAATATGCACTCTCGGTGAAAGTGATTAATAATCCAGAAGCAGCGTCCCCAATTAGTGACCCTGAAGCTTCAGCATCAACGTCGAGCACGACGACTACCACAACGACAATTCCGAAACCGCAGCCAACGTCGAATATCCCTGGGTTCACACCCGGAACGACAACGTTGCCTCTGACAACTATCAATGTGCCGGTGAGTATCCCATCGCTTACTCCGACGCTGACTGTTCCAAACAATGGCGCATTGCCAATTCGTGAAACAGGAATCCTTGAAGGCCGTGGACCATCGCGAGTTCCTATTGTTCGGTTTATTGACAGTACGCAACGTTTCGGAACGGTTCTTCCTGGTGCGCCGATTGTTACTTCCGGTGGTTCGTTGAGCCTCGCTCCGCCAGACATTGTGGTTGGGACAGTTTCGAAGGTGACAGACAGACTTGGCACCTCAGGGCCAATTTTGGAAATCAACCTTGTTGCTGACTTAACCAACCTCTCGTTCGTCCGTATATTGCTGTATCAACCGATCACCGAACAGGTAAAACCGTGAGCCTGCGGTTCCTTCGGCTTATCTCGTCGCGATGGACGCGACTGGTGTTGGTTGCGTCGGTGTTTCTTGGTTTTCAAACCACGCTATTCAACGACATGCGACCGTTTGGCGTGATGACACAAGTGATGGTGCTTTTTGCTGCATGCGCGGGTGTGATCTATGGGGCAGAAATAGGCGCAGTTGCCGGATTGATTATTGGTTTGATGTATGACTGTGTGTTAACGACACCACTTGGTCTTGCATCACTTGTACTTGGCGCAACTGCATTCATCGCAGGAGCATTTCCATACTTCGTTCGCGATTCAGGTTGGTGGAACAAAGCCATTGCTGTGGCAGTAGCGAGCGCTATCGGAGAGATTCTGTTTCCTATCGCCCAAGCGCTCGTTGGTCTTGGTGGCTGGGTGCAATGGCGGATCTTTGTTGTGGCAGCAGTCGTAGCGCTCATAAATATGGTGCTCGCTCCACTGCTCATGCCGGTTGTCCGTTGGACTCTTAAAGAAACTTTGGTTGGGTAGTAATAGCGATGCCACAAAACAATCAGACGCGCCGTTTGCTTTCGCTTGGCATTGTGGCCTTGGTGTTGATGGGTACCTTGACCGTTCGAATGTGGTTCTTGCAAGCGGTGAAAGCCGAGAGCGATGAAGAGATCGTCCTTTCTGTGCGCACGCGAACTATTCGCTTGTACCCAGAGAGAGGAAGAATTTTTGATGCAAAAGGACGCGTGGTTGCCGATAACAAGCGCGTCTTAACGGCAACGATCGATCGAGAAGTCATTCGCGACCCTGAAGATCGGTTGTTGATGTTTCAACGTTTGTCGGGTCCGTTGCAAATCTCGGTAGAAGGTTTGTTCAAGCGCTACGAAGACAAGCGGTTCGGACCACTTGAAGCACTCCCACTGAAAGACGATATTTCCGAAGAGACGGCTCAGTTTTTGGTGGAACGTTCTGAGGACTATCCGGGTATTTACATACGAGAAGATTGGAAACGCAATTACCCCTACGGGGCAATTGGCAGCCATGTCATTGGCTACATGGGTGCAATCTTGGAGAAGAATCTTGCGTACTACAGATCTATTGGGTACGACCCCAATGAACGTGTTGGTGGCTACGGAGTAGAGCAGTCGTATGAAACCATTCTGCGTGGTACGCCTGGATATGTGCGATACGAAGTGAATGCACAAGGAAAACTGCTGCGACTTGAAGAACGAGTTGAACCCATCGTTGGTAACGACATTGTGTTGTCTGTTGATATGGAGATGCAGCAGTTTGCTGAACAAGCCCTCGAAACTCAGCTCGGCATGCGTCGCCGAGTTGAGGCCGGAATAGTAAAGCTTGAAGACGGAACTCCAGACCCTGCGAATCCGGATCCCGTGTTGTACAAAGCACCAGCCGGATCGGTGGTGATGGTGAACCAAGACAATGGCCAAGTTCTCGCAATGGCTTCCTTTCCGAGATTCGATTCGCGTTGGTTCACGGCTGGAGTATCAACAGAAAAGTTTGCTCAGGTGTTTCCAAAATCTGATGACCCAGACCTGTCGATCTTGGTGAATCGCGCAGTTTCGGGTCGCTACAACTTAGGTTCGTCGTTCAAGCCGTTCGTTGCGTTTGCTGCGCTGGATTCCGGTCAACTCACCGGAGGATCTGAATTTGAATATTTGGATTTGGGTTCATACAAACTTGAAAGTATTCCCAATGGTCGCTGTCAAGACGGTGTGAAGTGCGTGTTCCGTAATGCCATTTGTGCTTCAACAGGCTCACCATGTCGATACGGAGTGGTAAACGTTGAAAGCGCACTTGCGGTTTCGAGTGATGCTTTCTTTTACAAAATTGGCGAACAAATCTTGACCGAACGCGGTTATCAACCGATTCTGGAAAACGAAGTTCGCAAGTTTGGTTTTGGTTCTCCAACGAACATTGACCTGCCGTATGAGTATGCAGGAACTATTCCAAGCAAAGCATTGAAGAAGCGCATGGCAGACATCGGTGCGATATCTGAAGAATCCGGACGGGCGTATTACGTCGGAGATCAGATTCTGTTTTCCATTGGGCAGGGGCTGCTCTCGGCTACGCCAATTCAAACTGCATCTGCATACGCCACGCTTGGCAATGGTGGCAAGGTGATGCGGCCGCATGTGGTGAAGGCGATATTGGCACCTGGTACGCCCGATATAAAACCAGGCGTTGCAGATATCGGTTTCATCAACATTCCCGATTCCTCGCAGGTGGTGGAACGTTTTGATGACGAGCAGCCAGCAAGCACGTTGGAATTGGCGGAGAAAAGTCTTCAACCAATCGTTCGTGGGTTGCAACGGGTGATTCGTGGCCCAGGCACGAACTACAACGGGTACCACAAGACCACAGGAGAGTTGTTGTTCCGTGGTTATCCATATGCAGAGCTGCCGATTGCAGGGAAGACCGGAACTGCTCAGGGTTTTGGAAACTTGCCGTGGAACGACTCATCTGCTTTCGGAGCATTTAGTTTGAGCCCGCGACCGGACTACAGGTACGCAACATTTGCTTACTTGGAAAAAGCTGGTTACGGATCTCAGGCTGCAGCGCCTGTGGTGAAGTGCTTGTACATCGCACTTGCTGGCAAGTATCGGTTTGATTCATTGAATGTGGCTGATCCGCTAAACACCGCCAGCAGCACTGCTGCGCCACCAATGTTTTTACGCAATCCATCCTGCTTGGTGGGCGGTCGCTCAGAGAGTCGTGATTAATGGATCTAGCGTTTCTTAATCGAGTTATTCCTCGTAAGCCCTCTGCGAATCCGCTTGGGTTGCGTGGAAGTTATGCAGATCCCATTCGAAACATCGACTGGATATTGATGAGTGCGGTGATCGCCCAAGTAATCATCGGACTCTTTACGGTGTTCAGTGCGACGCGCCAACGATTGATTGACCAAAATCTTGACGTCTTCGTGTATGTGCAGCGCCAGGTTCTGTTTGTCATTATTGCTGCAGCGGTGATGGCAATTGTGATGTCAGTTGGTCATGATTGGCTTCGAGCCCAAAGTGGTTTTCTCTATGGAGCTGTCTTATTGATGCTCATCATGGTGCTCGGCGCTGGGGCGGTTACGGGTGGCGCGCGATTGGCTTTCGACTTTGGGCCGTTCTCTGTACAGCCTGCAGAGTTGGCCAAACCTGTTTTGTTGATTCTGGTTTCTAGTTATCTCAGTGAATCTGTTCCGGAAAAGATTGATTGGCACCACTTTGTGATGACGCTATACATCGTGCTCATTCCGTGTGGATTGATCTTGATGCAACCAGACCTTGGATCTGCGTCGGTGATCTTGGCTGGTGTCGCCGGTGTTTTGTATATCGGAAATGCACGTCGTCGATATCTGGCGCTGATTGGTGGAATGTTCGTTGCTACTGCTTTGGGTCTGATGGCGGCTGTTCCAGGTTTGCGCTATCAGGGAAACAGATTCGTTGCGTGGTTTTTGCAGAACTCCAATAACAAAGATCTTGAAAACATTGTGTTGCAAGTGCGTTATGCAAAACGTGCTGTGTCAACTGGTGGATTTTTTGGCAAGGGTTATTTGGAGGGGCCATTGACAAACGGAAAATACGTGCCAGTGCAATTTACGGACTTCCCATTTTCTGCAATTGGTGAACAGTTCGGCATGGTTGGTGGTGCAGTAGTGCTCGGAATTTTTGGTGTCATTCTTTGGCGCCTCTGGAGAACGGCACAAATGGCCCGCGACCGGTTTAGTTTCTTTTTGGCAAGCGGCGCTTTCACCATGGTGGTGTGGCAGGTATTCCAAAACATTGGCATGACCCTTGGAGTGATGCCGGTGAGTGGTTTGCCACTGCCATTCATTTCATACGGTGGCTCGCACCTCATCAGTTCGGCCATCCTCATCGGCTTGGTCCAGAGCATTCACATGCGGAGGCTGTAGGAAGGCCAACCCCCATGGGGTAGCCTGTCAGTCACGGAAGGGCGTTTTGCCCCTCCCAAGGTCGATCACGCGATAGCGATTCAAACCTTGCATGCGACTCATCGTTGCGGCAGGTTGAAGCGCTGGACCGCGACGATATTGCACAGTGTGGGCAGTGTTGCCCCGTTGGTGCGGTATCCAATACAGGAAACGAGCAAGCACAATGAGTGAAATGAGCGCAGGGGTTCCTGCCCCCGAGCAGCCACAGGGCAACGCACCACAGTCAGGCCAGCCACGTACGCAAGGAACTCCGGGAGGAGTAAAAAAGCGCCGTCGCGGTAAGCGCGGTGGACGTAATCGCAATAAGACACGTGTTGAGGGTGCTGCTGGTCAGCCTCGTACACCTCGTCCACCCCGCGAAAATGCAATTACTCAAGACATCGAACTTCCAGATCCGCCACGCGAAGGCATGATGGCAAGTCCGGAAGCAGCCGATGCTGCACTTGTGCGTAAACCTCAGATTGGCGATACCCGACCAGCACCTGTAAGCGCAATAGCCGCAGCCAAGCCAGCCGCTGCGACAGCAGATGGTGAAGCAAAGCCAAAGAGCCGCAACCGTCGTGGCGGTAAGCGTGGTGGGCGTAATCGTCGCAAGTCGTCAGATCGCAGTGACAATGCAGTTGCGGGAACAGACGCAGAACTGATCGAGCGCCGTCGCGGAAAAGAGCGCAATGGTAAAGCGGTTGGTCGCTACATGATGTGTGTGCAAGTGCGTGAAGAATTCACGCAAGTTGCCATGCTCGAAGGCCGTAGCTTGATTGAACATTACGTTTCGCGTCCAGCCGATGACGAAACCCAAATTCACGGCAACATCTATTTGGGACGCGTACAAAACGTGTTGCCAGGTATGGAAGCTGCTTTCGTTGACATCGGTACGCAGAAAAATGCAGTGCTGTATCGCGGCGATGTGCAGTTCGATAAAGACGATGTGGTCGAGCAAGGTCCAGACCCACGTATTGAACAGGTACTGAAGTCGCGTCAAATGATTTTGTGCCAGGTTACGAAAAACCCGATTGCCGCTAAGGGCGGTCGATTGACGCAAGAAGTTTCGTTGCCAGGTCGTTTCGTTGTGCTTATTCCAGATTCACGCACCTACGGAATTTCAAAGCGTTTGCCAGAAGGCGAGCGTCGCCGTTTGCG
>JBEGVD010000019.1:0-13979 GCA_041178585.1 Actinomycetota bacterium | reverse complement strand
CGACATCCGATGATGCTGGCGCAGCAGGCACTCACTGCGAATCAGGCAAGCGGTGGTCGCTTGTGCTTAGGAATTGGTCTCAGTCACCAGGTGGTGATTGAAGGAATGTTGAATCTTTCGTTCGATAAGCCGTTGCGTCACATGAAGGAGTATCTCTCGATCCTGATGCCATTGATTCACGATCAAAAGGTTTCATTCGCTGGTGAAACACTCACCACGCATGCCGAACTCACCATTGGAAAGCCACAGAGTTGCGATGTTGTCGTTGCCGCACTTGGGCCACAAATGTTGAGGCTTGCTGCAGCAATGACTCAAGGAACACTTACATGGTGCACCGGCCCAGAAACGCTGCGCACACTTACCGTGCCAACGATTAACGAGGCAGCAGACAAACTCGGAAAGCCGAAGCCTCGCGTGATTGCTGCGCTACCAGTTTGTGTCACGAAAGATGTTGAAGGCGCACGCGCTCGAGCAGCACAAGTGTTTGCGGTGTATGGACAATTGCCAAGCTACCGAGCAATGTTGGATCACGAAGGCGCTGCTGGCCCGGCAGACGTCGCCATCATCGGTACAGCAAGCGAAGTGTTTGACAAGGTTGCAGCATTGCAAGAGGTTGGAGTCACCGATTTTGGTGGTGTGGAGTTTGGTGCAACACCAGACGAACAGCACGACACGCGTGAAATGCTGAAGTCGCTGCTGAAGCGCTAGTTCGCTATTTTCGAACAGTTAATTTAACGCCAGTATTGGCGTCGATTGCATCAAAGAAGTCGTTGCCTTTGTCGTCAACCACGATGAATGCAGGGAAGTCTTGTACTTCGATTTTCCACACTGCTTCCATACCAAGTTCTGCATATTCGAGCACTTCAACTTTGGTGATGCAGTCTTGGGCGAGTCGAGCCGCTGGACCACCGATTGAGCCGAGGTAGAACCCGCCATAGGTTTTGCATGCATCAGTGACCTGCTTAGAACGGTTGCCTTTTGCCAACATGACAAAGCTTCCGCCTGCAGCCTGGAAGTCGGCTACATAGCTGTCCATGCGACCTGCGGTAGTTGGGCCAAACGAACCTGATGCGTAACCTTCCGGTGTCTTGGCTGGGCCTGCGTAATACACGCAGTGATCTTTCATATATTGCGGAAGCCCGTTGCCAGCGTCGAGACGCTCTTTGATTTTGGCGTGAGCAATGTCGCGAGCCACCACCATCGGGCCGGTGAGCATGACCCTCGTCTTCACGGGGTATTTCGACAACGTGTCGCGTATTTCTGACATCGGTAAATTGAGATCAATTGCCACTACTTCGGTTGCTAAATGCTCTTCGGTAATTTCTGGAAGAAAGCGAGCAGGATCAGTTTCTAGTTGCTCAAGGAAGATGCCCTTGCTGTTGATCTTGCCAAGCGCTTGACGGTCGGCGCTACAACTTACGGCCATGGCAACAGGGCAGCTCGCGCCGTGGCGAGGCAGGCGAATAACGCGTACGTCGTGGCAAAAGTACTTACCACCAAATTGCGCGCCAATGCCTGTTTGCTGCGACAGCGTGAGCATTTTCTGTTCAAGGTCGAGATCGCGGAAAGCGTGACCGAGTTTGCTGCCCGAAGTTGGTAACGAATCGAGGTAGTGGGCGCTTGCAAGTTTTGCCGTCTCAACAGCGTTCTCTGCTGAAGTTCCACCAATGACTATTGCAAGGTGATACGGCGGGCATGCTGCAGTGCCGAGTGTCTTCATTTTTTCAAATGCCCAAGGCAACAACGACTTTTCATTCAACAGTGCTTTGGTTTCTTGGAACAAGTAACTCTTGTTTGCCGAACCGCCACCTTTGGCCATGAACAAAAACTTGTATTCATCGCCATCAACAGATGAAATTTTTATTTCTGCAGGAAGGTTGGTGTTGGTGTTCACTTCTTCGTACATCGAAAGCGGAGCAAGTTGGCTGTAGCGAAGGTTGCTGGTGAGATACGTGTTGTAGATGCCGCGCGAAATGGCTTCTTCATCGCCACCACCGGTAAACACGAACTGACCTTTCTTTCCTTTCACAATTGCTGTGCCTGTGTCTTGACACATCGGCAACACGCCACCCGCAGAGATGCTGGCGTTCTTAAGCAAGTCGAGTGCTACGAACCGATCGTTGTCGCTTGCTTCGGGGTCAACCATGATGTTGGCGAGCTGTTGCAAGTGGCTTGCGCGAAGCAGATGCGCAATGTCGCGCATGGCATGCTCGGTGAGCAAAATAATTGCTGCCGGATCAACTTTAAGAAACGTTCCTTCGCTAGTTTCAAACGTGGAAACACCTTCGTTACCTAAGAAGCGGTATTGCGTGTCGTCTGCGCCGAGAGGAAGCAGCTCCGAAAATTCAAAAGGTGCTGGCGTTGGCTTAGCCATTACGCGAGTGCCGGTGTGCCCTTGAAGGTGCCTGGGTCGCCAGCAGCAGGAATTAACGGACGAGACCACTTCACCGTGTCGGCAATGTAGTCAGACACTTCACGCCACGACTTAGGGCTCCATCCTTGAGCGCACTGTGGAACGGTTCCATCTGACTGAATAAAAACGAATGCTGGAAGTTCGGTGAGTCCAAGTTGTTTTACCAACACGCGGTCTGGATCGGTGAAAGTGAGATACTGATCGGCTAGCGGTCCAAGGAATTTCTTGGCATCTGCTTCAGACGATGTGACAACAAAATTGACTCGTGTGGCCGAACCAGCAAACTCGTGAAGGATTCGTCCAGCAGTTTTAAGGATCCATGCACTTTCGTTGGTGTAGGGATCAATGACGATTGAAGCGAGGTGGAAAGTGGTCAGCCATTCGCGCAGCGGGCGAGCCTCGCCGTTGAGGGGTTTGAGTGAGGTGTCGAGAGAAGGTGCGTTTGCCACAGGATGAGACGGTAGCAAGTTAGAGCACTAGCGTCTCAACAATGCACCCGATTGAGCATCTGCGGTATGTGGCGCGTGCCACTGGAGCCGACCCAGTCGCATTAGTTAGCGAGACAGCACAAGCACTGTTTGGCCTGCATTTGGAGCCGGCTGGCTTGGTTTTGGCCGCACGGAGAATCGTTGAGCGACATCCAACATGTGCGCCATTGTGGTGGCTGTGTGCTCAGGCGTTGTCGGCACTCGACCCGTTTGAGCGTCTGTATGAACTGGAATCCGAGATCGACAAAGACGCAACGACTGACCACCTCCTTGCGCAGATCAGCGAAGCACAAACGGTATGCATCGTTGGTTGGAGTCCAACCGCACTTGAAGCATTGGTGCAACGTGGCGATTGCAAAGCATTGGTGATTGATTCTTTCGGATCTGCTGACAGTGCGGTGAATGCACTTGAGCGGGTTGAAGTTGAAGCAGAAACTGTGTCAATTGAACATGCTGCACGAGCTATCGAGATGTGCGACATGGTGGTGCTCGATGCACTCGGTTGTGGCCCAGACGAATTCTTGATGACCTCTGGTTCACATGGCGTTGCAGCACTTGCATACGTTGCGCAAAAACCTGCAGTCGTCACTGCTCGGCGTGGAACGCGACTGCCTGCCGAGTTGTGGGAGTCCATGAAGTCGCGCAACTTTGATGCTCAACGACCGTGGCGCACGGAAGTTGACGTTGTGCCACGCGAGTTGCTTCGCGCAGTAGTTGGTCCACTGGGAATAGTGCAAGCCTCGCTGTCAGTTGTGGCTGAATGTGCCCCTACGACTGAGATGCTCGTGCGCAGTGCGATGTAACCTGTAAGCCATGTCAGCACGCTCACGTAACCTTCCTCGCCGTTCATGCCTGTCAATTCCGGGCTCGTCAGAAAAAATGCTGGGCAAGGGCCCGGGAATTCCTGCCGACATGGTGTTCCTCGATCTTGAAGACGCAGTTGCTCCAAAGGAAAAGGAAGCATCACGCGCAAAAATCGCGGCTGCAATTCGCGGCAATGACTGGGGCGACAAGGTGTTGTGCGTTCGTGTGAACGACTGGAGCACCAAGTGGACCGCATTCGACATCATTGAAGTTGTTGGCAACGCGGGCGAACGTCTTGATGAAATCATGTTGCCAAAGGTTGAGTCGGCAGCACAGATCGTGGCTACCGACATGTTGCTTCGCCAGGTAGAGATTTCGGCAGGTTTGCCAATTGGTCACATCGGCATTGAAGCGCAAATTGAAACAGCGCGTGGACTCATCAACGTTGAAGAAATTTGTGCAGCAAGCCCACGACTTGAAACCATCATCTTTGGACCAGCCGACTTCGCAGCAAGTATGGAAATGCCAGTACTTACTGGTGGCGTAAAGATCGACGAATACCCAGGCGATCACTTCCATTACGTGTACAACAAGATTTTGATGGCAGGACGAGCAAACGGATTGCAAGTGATTGACGGGCCGTTCCTGCACGTGCGCGACAGCGATGCACTTCGCGAGTACAGCATGCGTTCACGCATTCTTGGCTACGACGGCAAGTGGGCTTTGCACCCAGACCAAGTAACGGTCTTGAACGACGTGTTCTCGCCAACACAAGAACAGTTCGACAAGGCCTGGTCAATTCTTGATGCTTATAAAGAAGCAACAGAAGGCGAAGGCAAAGGCGCAGTGATGTTCGGAAACGAAATGATTGACGAAGCCAGCCGCAAGATGGCGTTGAAGTTCATCTCACGCGGTGAGCGTGCAGGGCGCAAGCGCTCAACACAAGCGTGACCAAACGTTTCGACGCAATTCTGTTTGATGCCGGCGGCATCTTTTTATTGCCCGACCCCATTTCGCTAGGCGCAATTGTTCGCGCACATGGTGGAGATGGTTCAATTGAGCGTTTAATGCGTGCGCATTATGCAGGCATGGAACGTTTGGACAATGTTGCACGCGAAACCGCGAAGGAAACAATTGATGGTTTCAGTTGGGATCCATATCGCGACGCCTATGTAGAGGCTGCAGGAATTCCAGGATCTGCAGCAGTGACTGCAAGCGAGCAATTGCGCAAAATGTTCTCACCATTTTTGTGGCGCTACCCAATTCTTGAATCTGCTTCTGCATTGTGGCAAATGCACTTGAAGGGTTTGCCAATAGGCATCGTGTCGAATGCCAGTGGGCAAGTGGAAGCAACGCTTTCCAACCAGTGCATATGTCAAGTGGGAATAGGTGCAGGAGTACCGGTGCTCATCGTTACCGATTCACATGTCATTGGAACGGCCAAACCACACCCAGGAGTATTCCGCGATGCAATTGCGATCATGAACGACATGGGAATTGGCAACGATCGAATTGCCTACGTTGGTGATTCGTATGTCAATGACGTGGTCGGTGCACGCAATGCAGGTCTACACCCAATCTTGTTGGACCCCTACAACGATCATGCAAGTTATGACTGTGAGCGAATCAACTCGCTACACGACTTGCTTGCGTTTATTTAGCAGCTGACTCTTCAACCAAGCGGCGAGCAATTACTTTCAAGCACAACGTCTCGTCAGCGCCTTCAAAGATTGATAACACACGTGCGTCAACGAAGAGTCGGCTCACTGAATACTCCTCGGCATAACCAAAACCGCCGTGAATTTGCATGGCTTCGCGTGACACCCATTCGGCTGCCTTGCACACATATGCCTTCACCATGCTGGCTTCCATCTGGCCTTCACCTTTGCCCATCAGCTTGGCAACGGTGTACGAAAACTGACGTGAAGCTTGAGTGATTACGGCCATTCGACCAAGCTTCACCTGAGTGAGTTGGTATTCGGCAATGTTGTGGCCGAATGCTTTGCGATTGTTGGCGTATTCAACAGCCGACTCGTATGCAGCCTGCATCACACCAACGGCACGCGCTGCGGTCTGTAAGCGTCCGTTTTCAAAACCACTCATTTGGTAATAAAAGCCTTTACCCAAACCTGATTCTTCGCCAATCAAATGGTCTGCAGGAACGAACCAGTTCTCGATTGCAATTTCGTAACTATGCATGCCGCGATAGCCGATGGTGTCAATTGGACGACCTTCCATTTTTCCACCACCAGGTTGCTTGAACATGAAGCCATGTGCATCGCCGAGAGGTTTTGGAACAATGAACAAGCTGAGGCCACGGTGTGTCTTGCTGCGATCTGGATCGGTTCGTGCAAGCAGCATCAATACGTTGGCGCGGGCGGCAAACGTGCACCATGTTTTTACGCCGTTGATGATGTAACCCTCGACGCCATCTTCGTTTGAGCCCTTCACCGCCATAGTGGTGAGGTTGGCAACATCGCTACCGTAATCAGGTTCGGTAACTGCAACTGCAGCCATCACCTCAGCGGATGCAAGCTTTGGCAGCCACTCTTGCTTCTGTGCCTCGGTTCCACCGTTGACCAATGCGCGAGTGAGAATTTCTGGGCGAGTGATGAGTGAACCACCGATACCAAGCGATGCGCGTGACAGCTCTTCAGTTGCAATGCAGTTCGCCATGTATTCGCCATCGCCACCTTCGCTGAAACCGCCGTACTCCGAAGGAACGGAAAGTCCGAATGCGCCAAGTTCAGCAAGACCCGAAATGATCTCTTCTGGAACATCTGCGTTATGGCGGTGCACATGCTCTGCGTGTGGAGCAATGACTTTCGTAGCAAAGCTGCGGAATGTGTCTTGCACCATCTCAAATTCGTCTTCTAGGTGACGTGGGCCAGTAACCGAAGCGAGCGATGCTAAAAACTCTGGCTCGCGAAATGCGGTCATGAAGTCATGTGCTGATGCAAGTGGATTTTGTTCTACTCCCCACATGTCTTCGCGACCGAGCAGGCGAGTGCTGACTTCGTGCAACATGTCAGCAACGAACGCACACGTGATGAGCGCTTCAGATTTTCCTTTGCCGCCGTAGTCAATGAGCGAACGAGCAGTTTCAACCGCAGCCGCAGAATGCGCAAGATCGTATGCAAGCACCTGATGGACATCGGGTCCGCCTTGAGCTGCGAGGGTCCGCACGCCCTTTCCAACGACGCGACGCGCCAAATCGATGACCTCAGCTGCACGTGTGAGATCTGGGGTTGGAGACGATGTTTGGGTTGCCATTTCGTAAACGCTAGTAAGCACTGGGTCACAGGGACTAACCCTGCAGGGTGTTGTCACCTACCATTTAGGGCATGTCGCGGCTGAGTGGGTTGAAATCTGCTTTCACCACAGCCAAGTGGGTACTGTTCGCGGCGATTCTGTACTTCTTTGTGCTCCCGCTGATCCCTGGCTTCCGAAAAGCAGTTTCAGACCTCACACAAATCAAGCCTTCATTGCTGGTGTTGGGTCTTGGCCTTGAGTTCGCCGCACTATTTAGTTATTCACTGCTGACCAAAGCAGCCCTTGCCGAACACGGCAATGAAATCTCGGTGCTTCGCCTGTTCCGTATTCAATTGAGCACCAAAGCGGTGGGCAACGTGCTGCCTGGTGGCAGCGCTGCAAGTACCGCGCTCGGATATCGCATGCTCACGCTCTCTGGCGTAGCTGGCCCCGACGCTGGCTTTGCTCTGGCAACTGCGGGTCTTGGTTCTGCAGTCATGCTCAATGTGATCTTGTGGTTCGGACTCATTGTTTCAGCGGGTCGCGGAGTGAACGCAGCGTATGGAACCGCAGCAATCATTGGAATCATTTTGATGCTCATTGCTGCTGCATTGATTTTTGGACTCATCGATGGGCAGGGAAGAGCAGAACGATTTATTCGACTATGTGCTCGCAAGCTTCGAATGGACGAAGACCATGCGGCTGAAGTTCTGGAACACCTCGGTAATCGACTTCAAGGTTTGGCGTCAGAGCCAAAACTTTTGACGCGCGTATTGGTGTGGGCGCTCGTGAACTGGTTGCTCGACATGCTCGCGCTGTATGTATTCATTCGCGCATTCGGCGGTGATGTTGCTCCGGACGCATTAATTGTGTCGTTTGGACTCGCCAACATTTTGTCGGTCGTGCCAATTACTCCTGGCGGATTAGGCATTGTGGAAGGTATTTACATTCCAACTCTTGTTGGTTTTGGGCTTACTCGAAACGTCGCAACCGTTGGAGTGTTGTCGTACCGAATTGCTCAGTATTGGTTGCCGATTCTTGTTGGTGGATTCACCTACCTGTCGCTTCGAGTTGGGCCGTTCGCCATTGAACGGAAAGAGAAACTGCGATCATTTCGCAGAGTCACCAAACTTGCAACCGAACACCCAACAACTAAGTACGAATTTCTTGAGCAGTACGCACCGCGCGACCGCACTGGCCAGTTTCCATTGCCTGAAACGAAGAAAAGGTTTTTACTTGATGATGAGGATGAGGAGTAGTTTGTTGTTATGACCGTTCATGAGCGCCCATTTGGAAGAGCACTAGAAGACTTCACTATTGATGATGTGTATCGCCATTGGCCAGGAAAAACCATTACTGAAGCAGATGATCATTTGTTTTGCATGATCACCATGAATCATCATCCACTGCATACCAATGACTGGTTTGCATCGCAAAGTGTTCAAGGTCGAAACGTTGTAGTAGGCAACCTTGTCTATTCGTTGGTATTGGGTATGAGCGTTCCCGATGTGAGTGGCGCTGCGATTGCCAATCTTGAAGTAGAAACGTTGCAACACAAGTTCCCAACATTCCATGGAGACACCATCCACGCCGAGACGCGAGTGCTCGATGTGCAGGAGTCAAAGTCGAAAAATGACCGCGGAGTGGTGACGGTAGAAACAAAAGGTTTCAACCAAGACGGTAAAGAAGTGTGCTATTTCCGCAGGCGAGTAATGGTGTGGAAGCGCGAATTCATGCCGAAGCGTGCACGTCCGTACGACGGTCAAGACGTCTGGACAAGCTAAGCATCATTGTTGACCCACTATTGCAGTGGGGATTGCCACAACTGCGAGATTTCCCATGGCGCGCCACGAGGAATCGATGGCATGTGTTGGTGAGCGAAGTGATGTCGCAGCAAACTCAAATTGATCGGGTTGTTCCGAAATTTCAACTGTTCATTCACACGTTTCCCTCGCCGCGCGAATGCGCAGATGCTCCTCTTTCTGACCTGCTCACCATTTGGCAGGGTCTTGGCTATCCGCGGCGCTGTCGTAATTTGCATGAAGCCGCAAAGGTGATGGTGCGTGATCACGATTCGCAAGTACCAGCAGATTTGGAACAGCTGCTCGCGCTTCCTGGAATTGGTGACTACACGGCACGTGCAGTGTTGGCATTCGCAGAACATGTTGACGTTGGAGTTGTTGACACCAATGTCACTCGAGTGTTTGCACGCGTGATCAATAAACCACTTGGCAAACGCGAAACTCAAACAATTGCAGACTCGATTGTTCCGCTTGGTTTGTCGTGGGAATGGAACCAGGTGCTGATGGATTTCGGGGCAACGTGTTGTGCGGCCCGTTCTCCACATTGCGAACGATGCCCAATAGTTGAATCATGCGGCTGGCGGCTTCATGGTGGTGATGACCCTGCACCAGCATCTGCAGGAACGAGTAAGCCTCAGGCGCGTTTCGAAGGTTCAAATCGACAGGCACGAGGACGGCTTATGAAAGCACTTACATCTGGTGGGGTGATGCGAAACAAAGCCGAACAAGCCATGGGTTTGGTGAATCAAGCTGATCGTGCAGAAACAATTATTGAATCGCTCCTTGCCGACCAACTGATCGTTGAATCAAACGGCATTTTGCAATTGCCGTTATGAAGCGTTGCTCGTAATCCAATTCACGATCAGCTCATTAACTTTCGCAGGTTGCTCGAGTTGCATGAAGTGGCCGGCACCTTCAACAATTTCAACCCGCGCGTTTGACGGTGCGCGTGTTGCGGCGTCGCGCGCAACTTCGACGCCAATACAACCGTCATTTTCTCCGTGAAGGTAGAGCAGGGGTTGTGGCGGGTTCTCACCCTGCACCAAGTTTTGCGCGTCAGTCAATGCAGGGTCTCTAAATCCGGCACCAAGAGTTGCGCGGTAGTAGCCAAGCGCTGCCGCTAAGTGTTCTGGTGTGGCAATAGTTGCTTTGGCGTTCGCGATGTCTTCGGTTGCCGAAAAACCTGGCGACCATTGGTCCCACAACATGTCAATGAATGCAAGATTGTTTGCGCCGACGACAAAGTCGGAAAGGCCATGCTGGAAAAAGAACATGTACCAACTGCGCTGCACTTGATTGAGATTGGAAACAAACGCATTTCCCATTGCGCCCCACGGTGGAACAGACATTCCCACAACGCTTTTCCAACGAGCAGGTTCAAGAATTGCAGCTCCATAAACCGCAGGTGCACCCCAGTCGTGACCAATGATGACTGCATCTGAATTGCCACCAAGTTTTTCGTGTAACGCGTTTGCATCAGTTGCTAGTGCAGCAGTTTGGTACGCGCCGTTTGTAGGAATTGATGTTGGCGCGTAGCCGCGCATGAATGGTGCGACTGCGCGATAGCCAGCAGCTGCAAGTTCGGGAAGTAAGTGTCGCCATGTA
This sequence comes from Actinomycetota bacterium, assembly GCA_041178585.1. Taxonomy (GTDB): domain Bacteria; phylum Actinomycetota; class Acidimicrobiia; order Acidimicrobiales; family Ilumatobacteraceae; genus UBA3006. The sequence continues at coordinate 3,615 of JBEGVD010000019.1, read as the reverse complement.
TGTGCAGAGTCGGGGAAGCCATGCAGACATAACGCAAGGGGTCCAGTTCCACATTCAAAATAGGTGAACGACAAGTTGTTTGCAGAAACTTCATGCGTAGCAATGTTGTGCTGAGCGGTCATGCCCAAACCATAGTTGGGTAACATTGCGGTGATGGAAGCCAACTTCGACAGTGCCAGGTTTCGACAGGTACTTGGTCATCTGCCAACTGGAGTTGTTGTCGTTACTGGCGTTGATGTAACTGGTGCACCTTCGGGAATCACCATTGGCAGTTTTGTTTCGGTGTCACTAGACCCACCATTAGTTGGATTTTTCCCCGGCAATGCTTCGCGCAGTTGGTCGCACATTGCGCAGGGGCAAGGCTTTTGCGCAAATGTGTTGACGAGTGAGCAAGAAGAACTGTGTTGGCGATTTGCACGTGAACCAGAAGGTGGAATGTCAGCTCGATTTGATGGCCTTGTTTGGACAAAGTCTCCAAGCGGAATGCCGGTACTCCCAGGTGCTCTTGCGGCAATTGATTGCAGTATTGAATCCGTAACACCTGCCGGTGATCACAGTTTCGTACTTGGACGAGTGCAACATCTTTCAGCAAACGAAACAGTTGGTGAAGCCATGGTGTTTTATCGTGGCAAAGCAACTGGCGTTGCACCCGCATAATGAATGAACAGATTTTTTCGCTGAATTGGTGGATGTCGGCGACTGTTGGCGTGATTTTCATTTTCGCTGGAGTGCAGAAATTTAATGCACGCGAATTATGGCCGGCACAAGCAAAGCGACTCGGAGCACCGTCGTTTGCAATTCCAACGGTTCCCTATGTTGAAGTGGTTCTGGGTTCGATGCTGATCGCGGGATTGGCCGCAAATGCCGTACTTATCGCTTCGATAGTGGCGCTATCAAGCTTCACCGTATTGCTGGCTCTTCGATTGGTTGCAGGGGACAGACCGCCCTGTGCGTGCTTGAGCTTTCGCTCCACAAAGCCAATTGGCTGGAGCAATATTGTGCGAAATTTGTTGATGCTCGCCCTCTTGGTTGCCGCGCTCATTCGTTAGCGTGCAAACGTGCGTGTTTGGATAGACCAAGACTTGTGTACGGGCGACGGCTTGTGCGTGGACCATTGTCCTGATGTTTTTATACAACTAGAAGATGGAATTGCCTACGTAGTGCAAGGTGGCGTGACGCTCAACGATCCGGGAAGTTCGGGAAGCCTCGCAACTGTTGAAGCTAAGAATCAAGTTGACGTAGTGAAAGCCGCAGAAGTGTGCCCAGGTGAATGCATATTCATCGAGATGGATGTACCACTGATTTCTCAATAGGTAGGGTGAACGCATGAAGTGGCGCCTTTCGGTTCATGGCGCAATTGTTGTTATGGCAATCAGCGTTTCCTCGGTGGCTGTTGCACAGCCCCGCGCAAATGATGGAACGACTCTGAGTCAATTGGCCACGATGAAAGTAGCAACCGAAAGAACTGCTGGTTTCAGGCAATCACTGTTTACGGGCGGAGTGAATAGATCCATACCGGTAATGAGCGTGGCAAATGTTGTGAACGTTCGTGAAGCCTGGGAGTCAGGCGCGTGGGCGTGGAGCGCGACGAAGCGGAGAAGTTTCATTAACGACCGAGCCGATGTCTCTATTTTGGCGTTGGTACTTGCAAATAGTTCTCAGCAACGCGGCGACAAAGACCCTGCTGGTTGGATGCCGAACACAACTGCAAATACGTGTGCCTACTTGAGTAATTGGGTGGCGGTGAAAACGAAATGGGGGCTCGCGATGGATCAGCGCGAGTTGACCGCTGTGAAGTCTGTGTTCGTTCGTCAGTGCAGTACAGCAACAGCTAGTTCCAGCGTTCCTTCACCAACTGCGAGCATCAATACAACGACAACAACAGCAAAACCGGTAGTAGTTGGAAGTGCGCTTGCGTTGTTGCAAACGATTCGCGTTGAAAACGAATACCAAGTTGGCTATGACCGCGCATTGTTTGAACATTGGCGGGATATTGACGGCGACGGATGCGACTCTCGCGATCAAGTGTTAAAGCGCGACAGCATTTCGTTGCCTCAGGTAGACCCAATTAATTGCAACGTAGTTGCGGGTGACTGGGTGTCGCCATACGACGGTGCTCGGTGGAGTAATCCTTCGGATATCGATATCGACCACGTCGTTGCACTGAAGGAAGCGTGGGATTCTGGCGCGTGGGCATGGAGTGCTGCACAACGAAAAGCTTTTGCAAATGACACGTCAGACAGTCGAACACTGTTGGCAGTAACCGACTCGGTTAATCAGTCAAAGAGCGATAAAGATCCGTCAAATTGGTTGCCACCACTGCAGTCATACACGTGCACCTATTTGGGTAACTGGATTGCTGTGAAGGTTCGCTGGAACCTTTCTATGGACTCAAGCGAATTTGGACGAATCAAAAATTTGTTGCAATCAACCTGCATCTCGTTAAATATCGCACCAATTCCAAACCTGCCGAATATTTTGGGCGGGACGACGGTGGCTACGAATCCAGCGTCATCAATCACGAATTCAACGGTGACGCCAAGTACCACTTCAAGTGGCACGACTGCACAAATAAACCCTGGCTCGTATTGCTCACCCGAAGGCGCAATTGGCTATTACACATTGAGTGGAAGTACGTCACCGACCACCTATGTGTGCTCCAAAACGAATGCATCTGGTGTGCCATATTCAGGTGGAAGGGCTCGTTGGCGTAGGGCATAGCCATCGGAAATGGTGAGAATGCCCGTTAGCATGGCGGGACTATGTCGAAGAAGACCAAGAAGAAAAAAGCCAAGATGCGTCGCTCGAAGGCCAACCACGGTAAGCGTCCAAACATGGGGCGTGGCTGAGCAATAACGCTGGCGTGCCTGAAATGAGTTCGGCACGGATAAGTGAATTGGTCATCGGTGGTTCCCGCGCCAACTGGGCGCAGGTAGGAATCAACTTTTCTCAAGATGGCGTATTTGCCGTTGGCGAACTCGTGTTACGTATCGATGAATCATTGTCGCCCGGACTGCATTCTTGGGCGCTGAGCAATGTTGATTCCACCATTTCATCAATCGATGGAATTCCCACAACTGAGGTGTTGGTCAAATCTCAAACAGCAGAATTTGAAGTACGTGAGTTTGTGTTGCAGCCACTTGGCGTTGATCACGTTGTGGTGAACACTCCTGACTTAGAGCGCACGTCTCGCGCATTGCATGAAGCAACCGGCGCAGAGTTGAAACGAATTCGTGATGCAGGAAACGGAATGCGCCAGGGTTTTCACAGACTTGGCGACATAATCGTTGAAATTGTGTCTGCGCCGTCGATTCCGGCAGGCAGCGCAACGTTGTGGGGTTTTGTCTTGAATGTTGCAGACGTGAATGAAGTTGCTGCTTACCTTGGCCCCGATGTAATCAGTCCACCAAAACCAGCGGTGCAGAAAAACAGATTGATCGCAACTTTCCGTGGCGCGGTAGGGCTTGGTGTTCCCGTGGCGTTGATGAGCGACATCTAAAAGTCATCAGTTGCATCGGGATCGTCGCGACGCGCAATGAATTTTGTTCCTTCGGAACACGAGTCGAGCAGTGGGCACCATGAACAGAAAAAACCGCTGCGAATTACCGGTTCACG
>JBEGVD010000018.1:0-11612 GCA_041178585.1 Actinomycetota bacterium | reverse complement strand
TTTGTAGCGGCGACCGGATTCGAACCGGTGACCTTCCGATTATGAGCCGGATGCTCTCACCAACTGAGCTACGCCGCCGTAACTACGAGCCCTCTGTGGGAATCGAACCCACCACCTCTTCCTTACCATGGAAGTGCTCTACCGAATGAGCTAAGAGGGCGTGTCTTCACGATGCGTGAAGTCAACGAAATGCTAGCGGGGTAACAGAAATTGACCTCTCTCAGATCCGCTATGTAATGGTGGGCCGGGAAGGATTCGAACCTACGAAGGCAATAACCGGCAGATTTACAGTCTGCTCCCTTTGGCCGCTTGGGTACCGACCCACGAAGGCAACACTCTATCGGCTTAGGTATTGTGTCCCCATGCCAAGTTTTGATGTTGTATCCGAAGTTGACCGCCAAGAACTAAAAAATGCTGTGGATCAGGCTCAACGAGAACTAGCGAACCGCTTCGACTTCAAAAATACGGACTCTTCCATTGAGCAGAAGGAACTCGTACTTACCCTTCGAACCTCAAGCGAGGACCGTCTCCGTGCCCTAAAGCTTCTTCTGGAAGAGAAACTCGTGAAGCGTCAGGTCTCCCTCAAGGGAGTGGACTGGGGAAAGATCGAGCAGGCATCAGGAGAAAGCGTCCGTCAAATCGTGACGGTAAAGGTTGGAATCAATTCTGACAAAGCGCGCGAAATAAATAAGTTGATAAAAGAAAAGGGACCTAAGGGTGTAAGTAGCCAAACCCAAGGCGAACAAATTCGCGTTACGGGCAAAAAGCGTGATGATCTTCAAGAAACTATGGCACTACTTAAATCTGCAGATCTTGAAGTACCACTGCAATTTGAAAACTTTCGCGACTAGCTAGTCTTCGGTCGGTGCTTCGCTAGCACGGCGCTGTAATTCGTTCACGACAGAAGCGTCTGCAAGTGTTGATGTGTCCCCTAAGTTTCGGCCCTCTGCAACATCGCGCAATAGACGCCGCATAATTTTTCCGCTTCGGGTCTTTGGAAGATCAGGCGTGAAGTAGATCGTCTTTGGTTTAGCAATTGCCCCAATTTCTTGGGCAACATGATCCCTCAACACTTTTTCGTCTACCTCTAAACCACCGCGCAGCGTTACATAGGCAATGATCGCCTGCCCAGTAGTTGCATCGTTTGCCCCGACTACAGCGGCCTCAGCAACGGACGGATGGGAGACAAGCGCAGATTCGACTTCGGTCGTACTTATGCGATGCCCAGAAACATTCATTACATCGTCAACGCGACCTAGCAGCCACAAGTAACCATCGTCGTCAAGCTTTGCCCCGTCTCCAGCAAAGTATCGATTACTAAAGCGACTCCAATATGTTTCTCGATAGCGCTTTTGATCACCCCAGATGCCACGTAACATTCCTGGCCACGGTTTAGTCAACGTGAGATAGCCACCACCTTTGGTTACCAGCTGACCGAGTTCATCAACAAGTTCGGCGCCGACACCTGGAAGTGGTCGTGTTGCAGAACCTGGCTTTGTCACTGTTGCGCCAGGCAACGGAGCAATCATGATTCCACCGGTTTCGGTTTGCCACCACGTGTCCACAATTGGACACTTACCTCCGCCAATATGTTCGTGGTACCACATCCATGCTTCTGGATTAATTGGTTCTCCCACGCTTCCCATCAAACGAAGTGATGATAAGTCATGCTTCGCGGGCTCTTGCGTTCCCCATTTCATAAATGTACGGATTGCAGTAGGCGCGGTATAGAAAACTGTTGCCTTGTACTTTTCAATGATTGACCACATTCGGTCGTTTGCTGGAAAGTTTGGGACACCTTCGTACATCACCTGCGTTGCTCCGTTAGCAAGTGGTCCATACACGATGTAACTATGTCCAGTTACCCAACCGACATCGGCGGTGCACCAAAAAACATCTGTTTCTGGTTTGTGATCAAACACATATTTAAATGTGTACACAACGTGTGTGAGGTAACCACCCGTTGTATGCATGATGCCCTTCGGTTTGCCCGTGGTTCCCGAGGTGTAAAGCAGAAACAGCAACTGTTCTGAATCCATTGGTTCTGCAGGGCAATTGGCATCGGCGGTTTCCATCAGTTCGTGATACCAGTGATCACGTCCCGCCTGCATTTCAACTTCGTTTCCACCACGCTTCACCACCACCACGTGTTTGATAGTGCTCGTGAGTTTCACGGCATCATCTGCCTGAGACTTCAGCGGGAATATTTCGCCTCGACGCCAACCACCATCTGCGGTAATCAGCACCTTTGCTTCAGCATCATTAATGCGGTCGGCAAGCGCCTGAGAAGAAAAACCGCCGAAAACAACGCTATGTGCTGCTCCAATTCGAGCGCATGCCAACATTGCAACTGCCGCTTCAGGAATCATCGGCAAATAAATATTTACCCTGTCACCTCTTTCTACGCCCAAAGACTTCAAAACATTTGCAAATTTTTGAACTTCGTCGAGCAGCTCCGAATACGTCACTACACGAGTGTCTCCTGGCTCGCCTTCCCAGAAGAATGCAACTTTGTTCCCTTTGCCAGCCAGCACATGTCGATCGAGACAGTTATACGAAACGTTGAGCTTTCCGCCAACAAACCACTCGGAATATGGCAAGTCCCATTCGCATACTTGCGTCCATGGCTCATTCCAGTCCAAGAGTTCTCGAGCCTGTCGCTCCCAGAACCCCTCATGGTCTAAATCTGCTTCGTCATATAACGACTGGTCAGTAACGAGGGCACGCGAGACGAACTCTGGAGAAGGAGCAAACTTCCGTTGCTCGTACGACAGCGCTTCAATTCCATTGAGATCTTCATTCATATTCACTTCACCCCTATATGTGCGATGGCCCGAGCACTAGATGCGAGACTAGTGCCCGTCATGAAACCCAACAGCACCGCCGAAACACAGTCATCGTTTACCTCCCTTGACTGGCTTCTCTCCATCGGCATGGCTCTGACATGGGGGTCATCATTCCTACTTATCAAGATTGCAATCCGAGATTTTGATTCCGCACTTATCCCTCTTGGCCGAACAGCATTTGGTGCAGCTGCATTGCTTCTAATCCCAAGCGCCCGAAAGCGCGTCGCACGAGAACATTGGCCACGACTGCTGATCCTTGGATTCGTATGGATGGCGTTTCCATTTTTCCTCTATCCGCTAGCCGAGGAAACCGTGTCAAGCGCAATCACTGGAATGATGAATGGTGGATTACCTGTTGTGGTCACGCTCGTTACTGCAATTTGGGTTCAAGTAGTGCCCAGCCCACGCAGAATTGTTGCCGTACTAGTCGGGTTCAGCGGAATAGCCCTTATTGCCATTCCATCAATCAGTGAAGGCTCAACGGCAGACACTCGAGGAATCGTTCTTCTCATCATCGCGTTGCTCTCTTACGCCGTTGCCATCAACATTGCACGCCCACTGCAATCGACTTACAGCCCCGCAACTTTGATGCTGCATGTTGAATTGGTTGCGTGCGTGATTTCGTTACCTCTGGGAATCTGGGGGGCAACACACTCCACTTTTTCATGGCCCGCCCTCAGTGCTCTTGCGTTACTCGGTGTGCTTGGTACCGGTTTCGCGTTCGTATTGTTCGCACTGCTTTCGAAAAGAACCGGTGCCGTGCGCAGCATGATCCCGACCTACTTCACCCCAATCGTCGGCACCATCTTGGGTAAGGTATTCAACAACGAGCCGATTTTGTGGTTATCAGTTGTCGGAATGTTGATCGTTATTGTCGGTGCTTGGCTTACCAGTCTGCCCGAAAGAACAAACGCTAACTAAACACCTCAATCACCACAAAGCCTCCAAGGCCCGGTTCATCTGTCAGCGCTTTCGCCTCATTCGCTCTGCTCTGCATTTTCATTGCAGCAACGTTTGGGGCGTGTTTATGGTTTTCCCAATACTGATTTCCCTCGTCAACAAGTTGCTCGATGCCCCAATGTTTGAGCCATTCTGATTGCCGTGAAATAGCGAGTGTGGGAAAACTGTTTTGCAACTGATCAAGCATCACCTGAACCGTGATGTCCTGAGAGCCAGGGTTTACAAGATAATGCTCACCTCGGCCGTGGTCTTTATAGGTACGCAACCAATCACGCCACGGTGACACAGCAATTCCACTTGTTGATTCACTGCAATAGTCGAAGACCAGCACTCTTCCACGGCTTAGATTCTGCGACACATTAAGCAACCATTGCGAAGCAGCAACCTGAATCGGTGCACGAGACCCAAGTGGCGCCGATTTCGGCAGAGCTTCAGGAACTTCTTCAACATGTCGCAACACTTCAACGAACTTGCCGCCATCGCCTAGAGCGACAAAAGCTTCTTTCCAAGTACCGTCAAATACGAATAACTTGAACGGCAGATTGTCAAGAAGTTCGTTTGCAATAACCACTCCCTGAATAGTCCTATCCGGAAACACCTCAGCTGATTCCACAAAGCCAGGATGCAATGCACGCTGAGATTCAGAGATCTCAACCGCTATGTACTTCATTGCTGACAGACATTTAGGTTGCGCATCAAATATTCCACGAGCCAAAGTCCCTGGCCCTGCACCGACTTCAACAACATCAAATGAATCTGGGCATCCCAGTTCATTCCAACAGTTGTCTAGGTAGCGAGCAACCACTGCTGCAAACAGTGGCCCAACTTCGGGAGAAGTAATGAAGTCCCCTCTTCTGCCCGCCTTGCCTCCGTCTTGATAAAAGCCGCCTTTGCCATACAAGGCGAGACCCATGAACTGCTCAAATGAAATCGCACCACCTGCTGCCGTTATAGCAGCAGTAATTGACTCAGCGGCCGAAGGCACCGGTGATACGCGCAATGTCTCCGAAGTGCGTTGCTACTCCAGGCAAGATACCGAGTACCAAGGTGGCAACAACAGTCATCGCAAGCGCGAGACCAAGTGATCCAGGAACAACAACTCGCGTGGTGTCGCCGTCGGGAACTGGCTTCATCCACATTTCACGCATGATCGTTCCGTAATAACCGAATGCAACCACCGAGTTCACCGCACCAATGAGTGCAAGCGCATAACCCCAGCCCGTACCTGAACTAAGCAGCGACTGGAACGCGGTGAACTTACCGATCCAACCTCCGAGTGGCGGAATACCTGCAAGCGATGCAAGGAAAATGGTTGCAAGTACTGCCAAACCTGGAGCGTATGAAAAGAGTCCACCCCAACTGGAAATCTCGCCGCTTCGTGTCTTACGCGAAACCGCAATGATGACAGCGAACATACCGAGGTTGGTGGCTGCATACACCAACATGTACACCACAACAGAGCGCAATGCCGAAGCCGAAACTTCAGACATACCTGCAACTGCCAGTGGCATAAGCACGAATCCACCTTGGCTAATGGATGAATACGCCATCATGCGGACAATGTTTGTTTGACGCAACGCGATGACATTTCCAACCGTCATGGTAAGTGCCGAAAGCACCCACATGAACGGTTGCCACACACCAGAAGCCTGAGGAAATGCAACCAACAGCAGTACGAGTAAGGCTACGAAGCCAGCTGCTTTAGACGCGACCGAAAGGAATGCAGTAATCGGGCTTGGCGCACCTTCATAGGTGTCTGGCGCCCAGCTGTGAAATGGTACCGCAGAAACCTTGAATGCAAAACCAACGATGACGAACACGATGCCAAGTGCGTGCAAGGCACTAAGCCCACCCGTTGCAGTGATGCTCTTACCAAGGTCGACTAGCAGGGTGCTATTTGCAGCGCCAAACAACAGCGACATGCCGTACAACATGACTGCGCTTGCAAAAACACCCAGCAAGAAGTACTTCATACCGGCTTCGTTGCTCTTGATGTCTCGCTTGCGCCATGCAGCAAGCATGTACGCAGGGATGGAGAGGAATTCGAGTGCGACAAAGATCGAAACCAAGTCACGCGATGAGGTCATCATGACCATGCCAAGAATGCTGGAGAGCAAGAGGAACCAATACTCGCCCTGCCAGTATTCGTCTTCTTGAACATGCTTTGTCGACAACAGCACCACGACATAGCCAGCAATGAGGAACATGGCTTTCATCACAATGCTGAATTCATCAATGACGTATCGCCCGTCAAACAAGGAGCGAACTGAAGATTCATCTAAACCAAGAGTGAGCACTGGCAGCATTGCACCGAGCAAAGTAAAGCCCGCTAGCGATGAAAGAATCCACTTACGTGATTCGTCCAAGAACAAGTCTGCAAGCAACACGATGCACAGGCCTGCAGCCAGAATGACTTCTGGCGCGAGCGCGTGGTAGTCAATCTGCGGGCTAACCCACTCAGTTGCAGCGGCGAATACGGAATGAATCACGCGATCAGCCCTTAAACCCTGTCAGCACTACTTGTACCGCTGGGTCAAGCAACTTGAACAAGAGGTTTGGTACAACACCAAATACCACAATGGCAATCAACAACGGAGTCCATGCAAACCACTCGAACTTGTTCACATCGTGGAACGCATGATCGTCGTGACCGTGTCCATGACCATCGCCTGCAAATTCTGGCTTTGGCTCTCCAAAGGCAACGCGTTGGTACAACCACAACAAGTACGCGGCGGCCAAAACGGTACCGAGTGCCGCAATCACCATGTACACGCGGAACACGGTTTCATTCAGGCCAGCAGCAGGACTGTAGGCCGACAAGATCGCTGGGAATTCTCCCCAGAATCCAGCAAGTCCTGGCAAACCAAGTGAAGCCATGCTTGTGAGACCAAGGATCCAGCCCATTCGCGGCATTTGCTTAAGCAAGCCACCTAGGCGGGCAATTTCCAGCGTGTGATATCGCTCCTTCACGCTTCCCGCTACGAAGAACAACATGCCCGTGATTAGTCCGTGTGCAACCATTCCAAACATTGCTGCGGACACACCGAAGGTTGTAAGGGTTGAAATGCCGAGCATTACAAAACCCATGTGAGCAACCGATGAGAATGCAATCAATCGCTTCATGTCGGTCTGGGCAAGGCAGCCCAGCGAACCATAAATGATTCCAATTACCGCAAGACCGCCGATGTATGGAGCCCATGCAATTGCTGCATCAGGAAGAACTGGGATTGCAATACGAACGAATCCGTACGTACCCAACTTCAGCAAGATTGCAGCCAAGATGACCGAGCCTTGCGTAGGTGCTTGAGTGTGAGCATCAGGCAACCATGTGTGGAACGGGAACATCGGAACTTTGACTGCAAAGCCAATGAACATTCCAGCAAAGATCCAGACTTGAACGTTCTTTGCTAATGCTCCACCGTTTTCCACCAAGTATGGAATTGCAAAGCTTTCTGCTCCGGTCTTGAAGAATAACGCGAGGAAAGCAACCAGCATAAGTGCCGACCCGAACATGGTGTACAAGAAAAACTTCAGCGATGCATATTGACGATTTTCGCCGCCCCATACGCCGATCATGAAGTACATCGGCAACAACACCAGTTCGAAGAACACGAAGAACAAGATGAGATCTTGCGCAATGAATGTTCCTGCCATACCAGTTTGCAGCACCAACATCAGCGAGAAGAACGCCTTTGGGTTGCCCGGTGAAGGAATGTGATCAAGGCTGTAGATGACTACGAGCAAGGTGATGACCATTGACAAGAAGTACAGCGGCAGGCTGATGCCATCGAGGCCGATGTAGTAACTGCTCTTGATGAGAGGAATCCACGTTTTTTCATCGACAAATTGCATTGTTCCTGCATTGCCGAAGTCAAAGCGGAACAGTGTCAACACGCCAACTGCCACTGTTGCAATTGATGTGTACAGCGCAACTTTCTTGATCAGCTGTTCATTTGCCTTTGGTACAACCAACAGCAACAGCACACCGAGTAATGGCAAAAAAGTGCCAACACTCAGTATCCAGTTGTGGTCACGGAGCATTTCCATGTTGTTGTCTCCCTTGATTCTTTCTTGTTACGAATTGATAATGACGAGTACGAGAGCCGCAACAGCAGCAGCGCTAAAGAGCAACGCGCCATATTGGCTCACTTTTCCTGATTGGACTGGCGCAAGGACACCACCGGCACCCTTGGTCGCTTTGCCCGAATTGTTGACCGTTCCATCCACAACACGTTGGTCGATATTGCGATACACCCAGCCTGAGAACACGCGACTGACTCCAGCAACTGCATGCAATATGCCGTCAAGCACGTTCTGGTTAAACCAATAAGCAGCGGAAGCAATTGGGCCTGCAACGGCTTTAACAATCACTTTTTCGTACAGCGCATCGAGGTAGTACTTGTTGATCAACAGTTTGTAACCGGCACGAAGAACTCCGTTGCGCTCGGTGAGCCCAACCAGGCGCTTGTCTTTGCGGGTGTACAGCAAGGTGGAAACAATCCAACTCAAGGCAATACCCAAGAACACGATGCCAAGTGAAAGCATCGCTTTCGACCACTTGAATTTCGCGTGATCTAACTTCGGGGCGTAACACACTCCCTTTTCAGGAGTCTTGCTTCCGCACGGTGATTTACTTGCACCCTCTTCAGCTGTTGGTAGCGCCAGCATGTTGGAAGCACCCGGGCCACCTGGTGCGGTTTCCATAACTTCTTCAGCACGAGGCTCAACCCATGTTTTGATTCGTTCCCACTTTTCACCAAATGGTGTTGCATTCAAGAAGCCCGAACTCAGTGCCAAAACCGCAAGGAGCACTAACGGCAACGTAATGCGCCAGCCACTTTCGTGCGGGCCGTGGTCGCCATGTTCGGCTGCATGGGGGTCGTGTGAATCGTGACTGTCATGCGAATCATGGGCGTCATGTGCTGTTGCGTGCTCGTCGTGGTGCTCGCCTGCTGATGCGCCACGCGGTTCACCAAAGAAGGTGAGATACGTTGCGCGCGTCATGTACGCAGCGGTCATGAATGCACCAATAAGTCCAATAATCATGAACATCTGATATCCGTTATTGCCAACGTTGTCGATGATTTCGTCTTTTGAAAAGAATCCAGAGAATGGGAACACTCCGCACAGAGCAAGCGTTGAAATAATCCACGTGGTAAACGTGATTGGCATTACCTTGCGCAATCCGCCCATGTCTTTCTTCATGTCAAATGAGTGATGTGATGCACTGTGGCTAATTGAGCCAGCACCAAGGAACAAGCAAGCCTTAAAGAAAGCATGAGTGAAGATATGGAACACCGCTGGCAACCATGCGCCAGCACCAAGACCCAACATCATGTAGCCCAACTGACTCACAGTTGAATATGCAAGCACTTTTTTGATGTCATTTTGCACGAACGCAAGCGCCGCAGCAATCACAATGGTGATTGCACCAATGATCATGATGAAGTTGCCACCCGGGCCCATGATGTCGAAACCGGTAAAGAACACGGGGTACAAACGCGACACGAGGAACACGCCGGCAACAACCATGGTCGATGAGTGCAACAGCGAACTAACTGGAGTTGGGCCAGCCATCGCATCTGGCAACCAGGTATGTAACGGGAATTGACCGCTCTTGCCGATTGCTGCAATAAACAATGCGACTGCTGCGATCAAGATAACCGTGCTGTTTGGTTCGCCAGAGAGTGCCCACGCGCTAATTCCACGGATTGAAAAACCTGACACTCCAAGATTTTCTGTTGTCCAATCATTGGAAGCGAAATACAGCATCGCAATACCAATCAATAGACCCATGTCGCCGGTGCGCACGGTGAAAAACGCTTTCAACGCAGCTCGGCTGTTTGCGCCGTCTTCCCACCAGTGGCCAATAAGCATGAAGCTGCACAGACCCATGATTTCCCAACCGAGCAAGAACAGAATGGTGTCTTCAGCAATCACCATGGCGAGCATGCCTGCCGAAAACAACGTAAGTGCAGCGAAGAAGTGCGTGTAGCGACGATCGCCCTTCAAGTATTCGGTTGAGTACAACTGCACCAATGTCGAGATAAATGCAACGACGACCAAAATGATGACCGCAAGTCCATCGATGGATTGCCCGATGGTGAAATTCATTCCACCGATCTGCCACCAGTTCCATGTGCGCACGACAGGTGCGATGAACTGTCCTTCCGCTCCACTGCCGACACGATCAATCCATTGCATTGCCGTTCCACCGGCCAAAACCAGGCTGGCGATCATGCTGAGCAGACCAATTTCGCTGCCCTTCATTGGCAACTTCTTGCCAAACAAAATGATGATGGCAAATCCAATGGCAGGGACGATTGGAATGAGCCAAGCGTGTTCGAGGAACCAACCAGACGACAAGGCCTGCAGGGCTTCTGCTGCTGCGATCATGATTAGCCCTTCATCTCCGAGAGGTCATCGAGTGAAATCGTTCGGCGGTTGCGGAAAATGAGCAACACCAAACCAAGACCCACGCCAACTTCGGCAGCCGCAATGGCAATGATGTACAACGCAAATGTATGACCATCAGCATTTCCATTACGCAATGCGAATGCGATGAAATTCAAGTTGACCGCGTTCAAGATGAGCTCAATTGACATCAATACGAGCACAGCATTCTTGCGAGCAATTACGCCGTACACGCCAATGCAGAACAGCAGTGCAGCAAGGAAAAGAAACTGATTCACCAACATGAAATCAATCCTTCCTAGCCAAAACAATTGCGCCAATTACGGCGGCGAGCAATACAAACGAAAGTGCCCAGAACGGAAGCAAGTACGGTCCAAAAATCTGATCGGAAATCTGCTGTGTTGTGACTATTGATCCATCAGTTGGCAGCTTCTCTGTGCCAAAGGATTCGCTGAGTGCGAGCGCCATGGTTGCAAACAGCACCACTGCAACTGGAATTCCCAACTTGGCGTACGAATTGTTCAAACCACTATCGCGACCGATTCGTGATCGTGTGAGCATGGTTCCAAAGAGAAACAGCACCATGACCGCGCCGATGTATACGAGCACTTGGGTAACTGCCAAAAACTCGGCTGCGAGCAAGATGTATTGCGCAGCAGCACCTGCAAGCACCACTACTAGCCACAGCGCTGCGTGAACCACGTTGCTTGTTGTTACAACACGAAGTGCACCAACAACCATGATTGTGGCGATGATGGCGAAACCGATGTTTTGAGCGACCATAGCTGCCTTATTTCTTCTTCTTATCGGCGCCGACTTCAAGCTCTGGCGCTGCAGGAACAGTTTCCATCCACTCACCTAGCTTCGACTTGTCATGCAACAAGTCGGCGATGCTTGGCTCGGAGTATTCGTATTCAGGGCTCCAGAACAAGGCGTCAAATGGACATACCTCAACGCAAATTCCGCAGTACATGCACAATGCGTAGTCAATATCGAAGCGATCGAGTTTGTTTACCGCGCGAGGCTTTCCACCTTCACGACGCGGCGGAGCAAGTTCTTTGTGCGCTTCGATGTAAATGCACCAGTCCGGGCACGAACGCGAGCACAACATGCACGAAGTGCAATTGTCTTCGTGCAAAGCAATAACGCCACGTGCACGAATTGGAGGAGCTTCCTTTTCGCGTGGGTACTGCACCGTGTTCGAACCATTCTTGAATGTGCGCATCATCGTGTTGAACGTGACCGCTAGGCCCTTGATCATTCCGGGAATTTGAGCCATTAGAAAGCCACCTTTAACACTGCGGTCACCATGATGTTTGCAAGCGAAATTGGAATGAGAACCTTCCAAGCAAACCGCTGCAATTGATCTTCACGGAAACGTGGGTACGAGAA
>JBEGVD010000017.1:0-9741 GCA_041178585.1 Actinomycetota bacterium | reverse complement strand
GGCGAAAGCTTTGGCAATGGCGGCGCTGGACATATTCGTCTTGCTCTTACCAATGACGCAAAAGTTCTACGCGAAGCGGGATCTCGAATTCGCCTCGCCGCCGAAGCGGTCGCTGCTGCCCGTTAAGAAGCTGAGTTAGGCGGTGCGATACACCACGAACACTTTGCGAAGTGTTTCGTGAACTGTCCACACACCCTTCCAGCCAATTGGGAAGATGCAACTTGAACCAACTGTGAGCAAGACAGGCTCGCCACCGTCTTCGTGCACGGTCATGCTGCCCTTGATTACATAAATCACTTCACCGCGTGTGGTGAACTCCCAACGCGATGCACCTGGCTCACATTCCCATGTTCCCGATGTAACGGTTTCGTTGTCAAGAAACACTTGTGCGCGAGTCAGGATCTCGCCGGTGAGCGGCTCGGCAGATGGTTGACCTAGAGGCTTTTCAGTAAGTTCGGATGCAGGAATTTCTAATGCGCGAAATGAAATTGTCATGCATGCATTATTGCAGTTTTGGCTACAGCAACGTGGCTGGAACTGAACTCATTTCAAGATGAAGTTCGCTGCCCGTGTACGGATTCGCCAACGCAACTTTTTCGTTCAATTCGATGCCTAAACCAGGCTCGGTCGGCGGAATGATGAACCCGTTCTCAAACTTAATTGAGGTTTTCACCAAGTCTGAATGGAAGCCTTGCCATCCCTGAATGGTTTCAAGAATGAGGAAGTTAGGCGTGCACGTAGCCAACTGAATGTTTGCTGCTGCAACAACTGGACCGCAATACAGGTGTGGCGCAATCTGTGCGTGATACACCTCTGCCATTGATGCGATCTTCTTGCCTTCCAGCAACCCGCCACAACGACCAAGGTTTGGCTGCAAGATTGATGCAGCGCCAGTCTTCAGAAGTTGATGGAATTCATACTTCGTGGTTAAACGCTCACCCGCTGAAATAGGAATGCTGGTTGCGCGAGCAACTTTGGCAATCTCATCTGGGCTGTCTGGTGGACATGGTTCTTCAAACCACAATGGGTCGTACTTTTCGAGCTTCTTTGCTAAACGAATTGCGCCCGATGCAGTGAACTGTCCGTGTGTACCGAACAGAATGTCTGCGCGATCGCCAATTGCTTCGCGTACTGCACGCACCATCTTTTCGGACAAGTCCATGGCATGCAGCGCTGGCTGACGCCCGTCGTACACCGAGTATCGACCTGCTGGGTCGAACTTCACTCCCGTGAAACCACGCTCCACTTCGCGAACTGCACACTCGGCCGCTGCTTCTGGGTCGCTGTACACAGGATCATCTGCATACACATCGACACCAACTGGCGGATACAGGTAGGTGTATGCACGGAGTTTTTCGTGCACTCGCCCACCAAGCAATTCGTACACAGGCTTGCCAGTTTCTTTGCCGCAAATATCCCACATGGCCATTTCCAAGCCGGAAACAATTCCGCCAGTGGTGAGGTCTGGGCGGTGGGCATAACCACGGCCATACACGTTGCGCCACATGTGTTCAATATGGAATGGATCGGCACCAATGACATGGCGTGCCGCAACTTCTTCTGCCATTTTCGCAACTAGATGTGGCGAATACGTAGCAGTGTAAATCTCGCCAATTCCGGAGATGCCGGTATCCGTAGTGAGCTTTACGAAAATGAAGTAACGACCGCCGAATCGTGGCGGTGGATTACCCACCACGAATGTCTTGATGTCGACAATTTTCATACTAGAAAACGATGACGTTTCGGAGTGCTTCGCCGCGTTTTACTGCGTCGATTGCTTCGTTAATTTGTTCGATTGGGTACGTCTTGGTAACCAGTTCGTCAAGCTTTACTCGACCTTGACTGTACAAATCAACCAAGTTTGGAATGTCTACCTGAATGCGAGCGCTGCCCATTTTTGAACCAAGAATGTTTTGGCTGTATGCAGCCATAGTTCCTGGGTCAATTTCTGACATCACACCGCTTGCTGGCATACCAACAAGAACAACTGAACCGCTCTTTGCGAGCATGCCGTACGACGAATCAAATGCTGACTTCACGCCGACAGTGACAAACACATAGTCGGCGCCATGACCTCCAGTGATCTCAAGCACACGTGCTGCGACATCTTCTGTCTTCGAGTTGATGCCGTGAGTTGCGCCGAAGCTCTTCGCTGCTTCAATTTTGCTGTCCACAACATCAATGGCAATGACCGTGCGTGCACCGCTGACGTGGGCGCCTTGAATGGAGTTAAGTCCAACACCACCCGTTCCAATTACGACGACGTGACTTCCCGCAGGAACTTTCGCTGTGTTCGTCACAGCACCAAAACCTGTGATCACACCACAAGCCAACAATGAAGCACTGGCCATCTTGATGTTCTTTGGCACCGTTACACATTGTGATTCGTGTACCAAAACTTTTTCGGCGAATCCACCAGTTCGCATGCTTTGCACAACTGACTTGCCATCTTTGTCTTTGATTGGACTTGCTGCATCAAGTAGGAATTGCGTCGAGCATGTAACGGGGTTGCCCATGCTGCATCCGTGGCAATGACCGCACGAGCGGATAAGCGTGACAACAACATGGTCTCCAACTTTTACGGTGGTGACTCCTTCTCCAACAGTTTCAACAATTCCGGCACACTCGTGGCCGTACACAGCAGGAAGTGTTCCACCCCAGTGTCCGTCTGCATACGTGATGTCACTATGGCAGATTGCAACCGCCGAAAGTTTTACCTTCACTTCACCCGGACCAGCCTCTGCAAGCGTCACTTCTTCGATAACAAGTGGCTTACCAAATTCGCGACAAACTGCTGCTTTCATAACGGTTGATTCCTTCTTCTCTTGGGGTTTTCGTAAAAACTACTACTTGGCGTAGTCGGGGCACTCGTTATCAAGGATGTGCATTAGTGCTTCAAAATGCAGCACGGCTACGCCTGGGTATTCGCGAGTTTGCTTGGCCACCAGCGCGGCGGTTTCGTTGTCTACTAACTGCAACGGCTGTCCAGTAGACAGCGCAAGCACCTGCAATTGCGCAGCTTTCTCTAGGTAGTACAACGAGTCAAACGCCTGCGCAACGCTCTCGCCCACAACCATCACACCATGGTTACCCATGAACAACACATCTTTGCCGTCGCTCAGTAGTGAGGCGATGCGCTCGCCTTCTGTTGGGTCAAGCGCCATGCCTGCATAGTGGCGGTCGTATGCAATTCGACCATAGAACGCACTCGCGTTTTGGTCGAGCATCAGAAATTCAAAATCCTTCAGGCATGCAAGTGCAGTGGTGTACGGCATGTGCGTGTGCAGAACGCACTTTGCATGTGGAACATTGCGATGCAAGTACGAATGCAGCACCCAAGCAGTTGGGTCTACACCATGTTGAAGCGGATCACCCTTCATCGCTGTATTAACCATGACAAGACCACTGGCAGTCACTTGAGAAAAATGCGTACCTGCTCTATTAACCACGAACTGTTGGCCATCATCAGAAACCGCCATGCTGAAATGATTCGCAACGGCTTCGTGAAAGTTGAGACGCGCAGCCCAACGAAATGCGGCAGCCAACTCTTTGCGCACTTGCTGTTCTCGTGACATCGCTTCCCCCTAGCGCTGACTGGACTCGACGTTATTCGAGTTCGGCCGGAAAGCCTGGTGCACGCAAGTCTGTGCCTGTTGCATCTTCAAGCAGCTTCACCACTTGCGACGACCATGCTTCTCCGCCGTAAGCCTCTTTTGCGCGAATAAATGTTTGGTACGTATGGCCCGCAAGGTCTAACGGCACCCCGAATTCGCGGCCGAAGCCCATTGCGAATCCCAAGTCCTTCAGCGCAAGGTCCATGGTGAAATTGATGTTGTACGAACCGTTCAAAATGACTTGGCTTTCGGTTTCGTGAACAAAACTGTTTCCCGAGCTTTCCTTAATTGCTTCAAATGCGACTCCTAGGTCGAGACCTGCACGCTTTGCAAGCATCAGTGCTTCACCAGCGGCGACCAAGTGAATGAACGCGAGCATGTTGGTGATGACCTTGATAACCGCTGCACTGCCAAGTGGTCCGATGTACAACACCGGGTTTCCCATTGCAGCGAGCGCCGGCTTATGTGCTTGGAACACTTTGTCTTCGCCGCCAACGAGCACGGTGATGTCGCCATGTGCTGCTTTGTGCACGCCACCCGTTACTGGTGACTCAAGAATTTGCACGCCTTTTGACTTTGCAATTTCGCCTAGACGCATTGTTTCGCTTTGGTCATTCGTGCTCATGTCTACCCATGTGGCCGGAGTTGCACGGCCAGCAAGCGACTCAAGCACTCCACCCGGCCCAGCGACTACTGCATCAATTGCTCGTGGCGATGGCAAGCATGTGAATACGGTGTCGGATGCATCGCACAATTCTTTAATTGAACTTGCCCACTTAGCACCCTTGGCTACAAGTGGCTTACCAGCCTCTGCATTGAGGTCGAAGATGGTGACTTCGAAGCCATTGCGGACAAGACTGCCCGCCAGAAACTTGCCGATGTGACCAAGACCAATAAATCCGCAACGCATATATTCCCCTTTGAATACGAATGGATACTTATGTTTACAACTGAATCCAGGTGGTCTTCAAGTTCGTGTAGCCCTCGATGGAGTGCAGCGAACGATCACGACCGGTACCCGACTGCTTAAAACCACCAAATGGTGTGGTGATTGATGAGCGATCAAATGTGTTGACCCACACGGTTCCCGCACGCAACTGGCGCGAGATCTTGTGAGCCTTGCTCACATCGCGCGTCCACAGTGCAGCACCAAGGCCATATTGGGAGTCGTTAGCAATGCGCACTGCTTCTTCGTCGCTCGACACACGAATTGAACCAAGAACAGGTCCGAAGATCTCTTCCTTTTCAATACGCATTCCAGGCTTCACGTTCTGGAAGATGGTCGGCGGAATGTAGATGCCGCCCTTCGTTGGCTCTACCGGCTTACCACCTGTGTGAATGGTTGCACCTTCTGCTTGGCCAATGCCGATGTATTCATTGACGCGATCAAACTGTGCGCGGTCAACAATGGTTCCCATTGCAGTTGTTGGGTCGTAGGTGTCGCCAGGCATGATGGTTTCTGACACCTTGCGAACCTTGTCAAGCAACTCGTCTTCGATCTTTTGGTCTACGACCATGCGCGTTCCTGCGTGACAGGTTTGGCCAGCGTTGTAGAACACGCCCCATGCAATTGCCGAAGCTGCAGCATCAAGATCTGGGCAGTCGCTCAACACTACGTGTGGCGTCTTGCCACCAAGCTCGAGTGATACTGCCTTTGCATTGCTTTCTGCTGAGTACTTCAAGAAGTACTTACCCACTTCAGTCGAACCGGTGAATGCCAACTTGTTGACGTCCATGTGCTTGCCAAGCGTTCCACCGCAGCTTGGTCCAAAACCGTTCACCACGTTGAACACACCTTCTGGCAAACCAGCACGCACCGCAAGTTCAGCAAACAACAATGCGGACAACGGCGACTGCTCTGCTGGCTTCAAAATGATGGAGTTTCCGCCAGCAAGTGCTGCGCCTACCTTCCACGAACTAATGATGAGTGGGTAGTTCCAAGGAACCACTGCACCAACAACTCCCATTGGTTCGCGCTCAATCAATGCGATGCTGTCACGAGGAACCGGAGCTATTTCTCCGTACAACTTGTCGATCGTTTCTGCGTACCACTGAATGTTGTTTGCACACGATGCAACGTCAACATTGAGTGAGTCACTAATTGGCTTACCACAGTTCATGGTTTCGAGAAGTGCGAGCTCTTCTGCGTTTTCGCGAATGAGTTGCGCCCACTTCAACATCACGTTCTTGCGATCCTGCGGCGCCATCTCGCTCCACACACCTGCTTCAAAGGTTCGCTTAGCAACTGCAACCGCACTGTTAACGTCCTCAACATCACCTTCGGCAACGTGTGCAATAACTGATCCATCGCGCGGGTTAATGGACTCAAAGGTCTTTCCACTTGCCGAGTCGACAAACTTTCCATCAATAAACAATTGCGTGCGTGCAACCTTTTGGCCTGCTCGCTTGGTCCAGTCTGCGGTGGTGAGTGCACTTGCCATGGGAAATTTCTCCTTGAATCTGTTCGTAAAGCGTAAAAACCGTATCAGCAAGAGGCCTGCTTCTAGGCTTCCAGAGTGGAAACACGCTCGTTTTTAGCCATTGCTTCGGTTGAGCGCACCGGCTCGACGCTGCTGTGCTCCATTTTGCGAGGCACCAATCTCGCGGGTACTCCAATCGAATACCTCAATATTCAAACGAAGAACTTTGAGCGAATTCGCGGCGAGTGCGGCCAACCGAAAATCCGACTGACACGCCGCCCTATTGCACGAGTGCGCAAGCTCACTGGTCGCTACCCATGGCGAGACATTTCGTATTTCAGTTCTGCATCGTGGCGCCAATATCTCAGTGCAATTGCCTCGCAGTACACCACCGCAAATGGCGTCTTCGGTGTGAAGATGCATTGGAATCAATACAAGCGTCACATGCTGGACATGGGTGTTGATGCAAGTTTTTGGAATGTGCCGGTGAAGTGGGTTCGCATTACGCGCGAAGATGAACTCCGTCAGGCAATTTCGTTTGTTCGCGCCGCACAAACCGAGTCGTGGAACAGCAACATGGAATCTAAAGCCGACCCTGTGTACGACGCAGACGCAATTGCTGCGGCACTCAGTCGCATCTCTGACGAAAACTCAGATTGGGATGTGTACTTCACCAAGCACAACATCACACCGCTACACATCACCTACGAGCAACTCACTCGCAATATGGATCTCACCATTAGGCGAGTCATGGCATTCATCAATACACCCATTGATGTGGTGCCCGAACCGCAAACCAAGAAGCAGGGTGACTCCATTAACAAGGAGTGGGCTGAACGCTTTCTCGCGCAATACCCAGAGCACACCGAGCGAACCCGCATGTGGCAGGGCTTACACTAAGAGTGTGAGCACTAAGCACGTATCTGACATTTTTGACCCAACTCAGTGGAACGAAGTCAAGGGTTTTTCGTTTAATGACATCACCTACCACCGGGCTATTGCGCATGGAACGGTTCGCATCGCATTCAATCGCCCAGAGATTCGTAATGCATTTCGCCCCGCGACTGTGGATGAACTGTTTACCGCACTCGATCATGCGCGTCAGTCAAGTGATGTTGGTTGCGTGCTCCTCACCGGCAATGGCCCTTCACCTAAAGACGGTGGCTGGGCGTTTTGCAGTGGCGGCGATCAGCGAATTCGTGGCAAAGACGGCTACAAGTACGCAGATGGCGAAACCGCAAACACCATCGAGCCAGGTCGCACCGGACGTTTACATATTTTGGAAGTTCAACGACTCATTCGCTTCATGCCAAAGATCGTGATCTGCGTTGTTCCAGGTTGGGCCGCTGGCGGCGGACACAGCTTGCACGTTGTCTCCGACCTCACGCTTGCCAGCAAAGAACACGCACGCTTTAAACAAACCGACGCCGATGTTGCCAGTTTCGATGGTGGTTTTGGTTCGGCATACCTTGCGCGACAGGTTGGGCAAAAGTTTGCGCGCGAAATTTTCTTTCTTGGTCGTGAATACTCAGCAGAAGATGCACGCCAAATGGGCATGGTTAATGCTGTTGTTCCTCACGCCGAACTTGAAGCAACCGCGCTGCAATGGGCTAAAGAGATCAACGGCAAGAGCCCTACTGCGCAACGCATGCTGAAGTTCTCGTTCAACCTGATTGATGATGGTCTTGTTGGACAACAAGTGTTTGCGGGTGAAGCCACTCGTCTTGCATACATGACCGATGAGGCCGAGGAAGGACGCAACTCGTTCCTCGAAAAGCGCGAACCAAATTGGGACGCGTTCCCCTGGCTGTACTAGTCCTTCATGATCGTCACCGTTGACGATGCGCTTGACCCACGGCTGAATGCTTTTCGCTGGCGCGAACGGCAACTCACCACCATTGCCCAGCGTAAATCTGCGCTGAACGAGGGACAGTTCATCGCTGAAGGCGACTTAGTAGTCCATCGAGCACTTGAAGCCGGCTGCATTCCCAATGTGGTGTTGTGCGATCCAAAGTGCGCAGAAGAGTTCTCTGCTGCCGTGCACCTTGCTGGAGGTTCAACGCTTGTCGCCAGTGCCGATATTCGCCGCGAAGTAACTGGGCTAGGCGTGCCTCTTGATGCGATTGGCGTGTTTAAGCGTCCACCGATTATCTCCAGCGATGATCTCATTGCTCGCTCAACGAGACTGATCGTGCTTGACTGCGTAGACAACCCAAGCAATGTTGGGTCTATTGCACGTACCGCCGCGGCACTCGGATGGGACGGGTTACTGCTCGATTCAACGAGTTCTGACCCACTCTCCCGCCGAGCACTGCGCGTCAGCATGGGGACCACGTTCAAACTTGGCTTCGCTCGTTTTGCAGACACCAGCGAAATACTTACGCAACTGCATCAGTCCGGATTCTCCACCATTGGCTTAACGCCTCACCACCACTCACGCGAAGTAACCAACCTTCGTTTGATTCAAGTAGAAGGCAAGCGAGCCCTTGTTCTTGGTTCGGAGCGTCAAGGCCTCAGCGATGCAAGTCTGAATTTGTGCTCTCAACTTGCAAACATCACCATGGCTGAAGGAGTTGACTCACTCAACGTGGCATCGGCTTCAGCAATCGCTTGCTTCGCCTTGCTGTAACTAGCGATTAATCATGTGTTGCGCAGCGTTTGCCATGTATTCGGTGAGTTGCGCGTGAATACCAGGATCAGTAGCGCACTCATCAACCGCAGTTTGCATATGCAGCATCCATCTATCTCGCTCTAACTCGCCAATTGCAAACGGAAAATGCCGCTGGCGCAAACGCGGGTGACCACGCTCATCGCTATACGTCGTAGGACCGCCCCAGTACTGAATAAGAAACAGCGTCAATCTTTCGCGTGCACCAGCCAAGTCATCATGATCGGGATACAACGGCCACAACACGTCGTCTTGTACTACGCCTTCGTAAAAGCGATCCACTAAGCGAACAAAAAATTCGCTTCCTCCAACTTCGTCATAGAGCATCGCCATGTTGATTAAAAGAACTCAGGCTCTTCCCATTCAGGGAAAATGTCTGGCAAGTCTGTAGTCACGCGTTCGGTAAACACTGCCGGGCGCTTTTCCAAGAAACTCATCACACCCTCTTGCACATCTTTTGACCGCCCGCGAATTTGAATGCCACGGCTGTCCACACGATGTGCATCCATTGGGTGTGGCGCTCCGAGCATTCTCCACATCATTTGCCGTGCAAGCGCTACTGAAACAGGCGCCGCGTTGTCCACGATTTCCTTTGCCAGTAAATATGCAGCCGGCAACAATTCATCTGGCTCATGAATACTGCGTACCAAGCCACCGCGAAGTGCTTCCTGTGCATCAAACACTCGTCCGGTCATGACCCACTCCTGTGCTTGTGCAATGCCAACAATTCGCGGCAAGAACCATGATGAACACGCTTCAGGAACAATTCCACGACGTGTGAACACGAAACCCATTCTTGCTGTACTGGAAATGAGGCGCATGTCCATTGCCAGCGTCATGGTTGCACCAATTCCCACAGCAGGTCCATTGATTGCACCAATGATTGGCTTGTTGCACTTAAACATTCGCAAAGTTACTGTTCCGCCACCATCGCGACGAAACTTGGACTGTGAGTCAGTACTCAACGAACCATCGTTGAATGTGTCGCCTCCGCCAGATAGATCCGCTCCGGCACAAAATCCGCGACCCGAACCAGTCA
>JBEGVD010000016.1:0-4159 GCA_041178585.1 Actinomycetota bacterium | reverse complement strand
TAAAACCACCGCTAGGCTGGTTTCATCATGCAAGCGCAAGTTTTGGACCTTCTACTTACATAACGGCGCCAGCCCCATATTCGCTGTCGCCGAAACCCTCTGAACCGAAAGGTCAGGGGGTTTTTTCATTACCGAGAAAGAAACGCAACATGGCCCCAAAGCCCGTAACTCCAAAAAAGATGCCATTCGAAAAGTACACACCGTTCATTCCGATGGTGCTGAAGGACCGCACCTGGCCGAACAACGTCACCACGAAGGCACCGTTGTGGTGTTCAGTCGATCTTCGCGACGGCAACCAAGCGCTCATTGACCCGATGGACCCAGAGCGCAAGCTGCGCATGTTCAACACACTCGTGAAAATGGGTTTCAAAGAAATTGAAGTTGGATTCCCATCTGCTTCACAACCCGACTTTGATTTCGTTCGCTTGCTCATTGAGCAAGACCTCATTCCTGACGATGTCACCATTCAAGTGTTGGTGCAATGCCGCGAAGATTTGTTAAAGCGCACGTACGAATGTTTGAAGGGTGCAAAGCGCGCCATCGTGCACTTCTACAACTCCACTAACCCATTGCAGCGTCGTGTCGTGTTCGGTCTTGACAAGCAAGGTGTTATCGACATTGCTGTGAAGGCCGCAACATTGTGCAAAGACTTGGAACACCTGCTTCCTGGAACCGAGGTTCGCTACGAGTATTCGCCAGAAAGCTTCACGCTGACCGAGCCAGATTTCGCTATTGAAATTTGTGAGGCAGTGATGGCGGTTATTCAGCCAACTGCTGCGAAGAAACTCATCTTGAATTTGCCAGCAACTGTTGAGTGCTACACACCAAACGTTTACGGCGACGTTATTGAATGGTTCATTCGTACCATTGCCAAGCGCGACACCGTGATTATCTCGTTGCACCCCCACAACGACCGCGGATGTGCAGTTGCTGCTGCTGAGTTCGGCGTTATGGCCGGTGCCGATCGCGTTGAAGGAACGCTGTTCGGCAATGGCGAGCGCACCGGAAACGTAGATCTCATTACATTGGCCATGAACTTGTTTGTAAACGGCGTGGACCCAAAACTCGACATCACCGACATTGACGCATTACGCCGCGATGCCGAGTATTGCAATCGCCTTCCTGTCCCCGAGCGCCAGCCATACGTTGGCGACTTGGTGTACACCGCGTTTTCGGGCAGCCACCAGGACGCAATCAAAAAAGGCTTCGAAGCACTCTCCGACACCTACGACCAATGGGGCGTTCCCTACTTGCCGCTTGACCCTAAGCATGTTGGCCGTTCATACGAATCAGTTGTTCGTGTAAACAGTCAGTCGGGCAAGGGCGGCGTTGCGTACATCATGAAAGCAGAGCATGGCTTTGATCTACCTCGACGCTTACAAATTGAGTTCTCGCAAAACATTCAGCACATCACCGAAGACTCGGGAACCGAAATCAGCCCAGCAATGCTGTGGGAAGCATTCGAACACGAATACCTCCCAGTGGTTCCTACCTACAACTTGATCAGCCATGAACTGAAAAGCGAATCCATCACTGGCCATACCGAGATCACTGCACAGATCGACATCAATGGCACCAGGCAAACGTTCATGGGTAAAGGCAACGGGCCAATTGATGCATTCGTGCATGCCATTCGCGGCCAATTCAGCGGACACCTGGACGTGAAGGACTACACCGAGCACGCACTTGGCCAGGGTTCACAAGCCACTGCAGTTGCTTACGTAGAAACGGGCGACGACAGTGGCCACAATCGTTGGGGCGTGGGCATCGACCCAAACACCATTACCGCGTCACTTCGTGCAGTGTTGAGTGCATTTCAACGCCACGAGGCAACTCGTAAACATAAATAGTCCTTCAACTACTGTTGAGGCATGCGCGTAACCGTAGATTTTGACATGTGCGCATCGACAGGTGGCTGCGTACACCAGGCTCCAACCGTGTTTGAAATTCGCGACGACGGAATGCTGTACGTCCTGCAAGTTGAACCGAGCGAAGACCTTCGCGCACAAGTAACTGCAGCCG
The DNA here is from genome assembly GCA_041178585.1 of Actinomycetota bacterium. GTDB lineage: Bacteria > Actinomycetota > Acidimicrobiia > Acidimicrobiales > Ilumatobacteraceae > UBA3006. The sequence goes on along the minus strand of JBEGVD010000016.1, from coordinate 2,137 downwards.
AAGAGCTCTGCCCTACCGGCGCAATTGTGATTGTTGACTGAACCTAAACATGTCGTTCTATTCAAAACTGAATGCTGCATGGGCGAAAACGGATTCTGCACTGTGCGTTGGACTTGACCCAGACATCAACAAACTTCCAGCACGCCTACAAAATGATCCTCTTGGCATTCAAAAGTTTTGTATTGACATTGTTGATGCAACAGCCGACACCGTGTGTGCATTCAAACCGCAAATTGCCTACTTCGCTGCTGTTGGCGCGGAAGCGCAACTACAAGCCGTGTGCGACCATATTCGTACGCAATACCCGCACGTCGTGCTCATCCTGGATGCCAAACGTGGCGACATCGGTGACACCGCTGCGTTGTATGCACGCGAAGCATTCGAGCGTTACCAAGCAGACGCGGTGACCGTCAATCCGTATCTGGGCACAGATTCGCTAATGCCATTTCTGCAAACTCCTGGCAAGGGAACCATTGTGCTGTGTCGCACCTCGAACAGTGGCAGTGGTGAGTTTCAATCAAAGATGGTGAATGGAACCTCGCTATACAAACACATTGCAATCGCCGCAGCCTCACAGTGGCGCGATGTTGGCGACACTGCATTGGTCATGGGCGCAACGTACCCACAAGAACTTGCAGAGGTTCGCGGCATCGTCGGCGACATGCCATTCCTTGTTCCCGGAATTGGTGCACAAGGTGGTGACATCGTTTCAGCCGTGCGTGCGGGTCGTAACGATGAAGGAACAGGCCTCATCATCAACTCGTCGCGCGCAGTGTTGTATGCCAGCAACGGTGAAGATTTCGCACAGGCAAGTCGTGCTGTTGCAATTGACACACGAGATGCAATTCGCACAGCGAACAACTAGCCTGCCTCACGTGCCAAACCCTTTTCTCTCCCCTGAATGGATCGCTGAAGCGAGGCTTATTCGCGCCAAATTTGAAGGACAAGCACCAAAGATTCCAGTATCTATTCGCATGAATCAAGTGGTGAAGAACGTGCCATTTGGCGATGGAGTCATCCACAGCCACATCGACACGTCATCGGGCGACCTCGTCATGGATCTCGGACATCTCGAATCGCCAGATCTCACTGTCACCACCGATTATGCAACTGCTCGTGCAATTTTTCTTGAGCAAGACCCGCAGGCAGGAATGCAAGCATTTTTGTCGGGCAAAGTAAAGGTTGAAGGCGACATGACGAAGATGATGCAGATGCAAATTGCCATGCCGAAGGACGACCTGGCAGAAAAAGTTGCGGCCGAAATCATGGCCATCACGTCAACGCTTTAGTTTTCGGTTGAACGGACCAAACTTGCAGTAATGATTGCCGCAATAGCGGCAACTACTCCAATGAGCAATCCATATGAATAACTGATTACCTTGCCACTGCTTTCCGTAATGTCATGCGCCGCAATCATGAGTGCGCCACCAAGCACCGCCCCCATTTGCGACATCAGTTGTTGCATCGCGCTCGCAACTCCCATGTCGCTCTCTTTCACCGAAGCAGCAAGCAATGCTGTCAGCGATGGTGCAGCAATTCCCATACCAAAACCAGTTAATGACAGTCCAAGTATCACTTTCCAATCACTATTCGGAGACTGCACTGAAATCAACGCAACCATCGCGAGCAGAATCATGAACGCGCCGAGCATTCCCGTTTTTCTTTCTCCTAACCTGCCAACGAAATACCCAGCAAAAGGAGCGATCAATGAAAAGGTCAACGGCCGTGAAATCACTAACCAACCAATGTGTGATGGCGAGTAATCCAAGGCGTTTTCCAGCATCTGTGGCACCAAGAGGAAACTTCCCATGTACGCCATGTTCATGAGCCCTTGTGTAACTACAGGAAATGCAACGTTGCGAGTTTTCAACCACTTCACTGGCATCAGTGGATCGGCTGCAATAGTTTCAACTCGATAGAACAGCAATAACGCGCAAACTCCCGCAATTCCTGCACCGAGCGTTTGCGGACTTGTCCAGCCCCACGAATTTCCTCGGTTGATGGTGAGCAAGATGAGAACCGCGCCCGCACCAAGCGTGAGTGAGCCCTTCACATCAAATCGCACATTGTCACGACGATCAGTTTCCGGCAACAGTCGCCATGAAACCAATGCACCAATCAAGCTCAACGGAGCTTG
>JBEGVD010000015.1:0-2624 GCA_041178585.1 Actinomycetota bacterium | reverse complement strand
CGACCCATCAACACGAATGCAATGACATAGGTAATCGGATTGTGGAGAATGAGCGCTGTCCACACGATGGCAATGTTCTGAACGTAAATGCTGGCAACTGAAACGGCATTGCGAACATTGGGAATGCGTCGAAGTTCTGCGCGCAACTCTGGTTTTGGGTGGCCATTTGGCGTGATCCGCGAATTTGGTGATGCAGCGGTGAACGCATTCGCACCGGGAACCATTCCACCGAGGCGAGGTGAGGCCGTTGTGCTCATGAAGAACTGTTTACCACTTGCGGTCTACCCACTCCTGCAGGTGCGGGCGTTCGTTGCCGATTGTGGTGTCCAGGCCATGACCTGGAAGAACAATGGTCTCTGCGGGGAAGGTAAAGAGTTTTGTATCTATGGAATGAATGATGGTGTCAAAGTCGCCACCTTCGAGGGCGGTATTGCCTGGTCCGCCTGGAAACAGTGTGTCGCCAGTGAACAACAGTGGCGTGTTTGCGACAGCAAATGAGATGGAGCCTTCGGTGTGACCTGGGTTGTGAATGGCGTGCAGTCGCAGCTTGCCCACTTCAATTACCTCGGCGTCATCGATAAACACGTCGTAGCCAACGTCTTTCAAGCGAGGTGCATCTAATGCAGTAACGGCAACTTCGTAACCTGCTTCGCGCATTGCGGGTACTGCCTGAATGTGGTCCCAGTGACCGTGCGTTTCAAGTACTCGTCGAACTCCGAGCGCTTGGCACAACTCCAACAGTTTTTCGTGTTCGTTTGCTGCGTCAATGAGCACTGCTTCACCTGTGGCAGTGCACCGAATGACAAACACATTGTTGTCGTATGGACCAACGACGACTTTGTGAACTTCAACGTTGGTATCTTTCCAGTGAAGCGTTGTGCTCATGATGAAACGACCTCGAATCCAAGTGAAAGCGCAACGGGTATTTGCGCTGGATCGAAGGTTACAAATGAAATTGGTTGAGGCAGGCGTTGAGCAGCAGAAAGGTGCAGTGCATCGCTGATGTGCAGGGGCTGTTCGCGAATGAGGTGAGAAGCGTCGTCGAGACAGCGTTGATCAAGTGGAACCACTGCCACGTAATCCCATGTATGGCGGATGGCGTCTTCAAGATCGCGGCGAAGAATTGGTTCTTCGGTAAGACGATCGATTGCAGCCAGTGCTTCCGTGAGTGCGATTGCACTGGCGCACCAATGCGGGTCACTCTTCAATGCATCGTGGGTGATGTTTCGTGCAGGTCCAGAAATGTGCAAAGCAATCAGTGCACTGGTGTCAAGTACAACAGTCATCCGCGTACCTCGCGCAGCAACTGATCGATGCGTGCACCGCTATGCACGGAAACAGGGTCGCTTAATACGAATTCATCTTTTCTACGCGGAGCAATGAGAGCGGTCTTGGCAATCAGTTCGGTAATGGAAACCTGAGTGCTTGGGGAGTGCAGTGGGCCAAGAAGTGCGACTGGTTCTCCACTGACCGTGACCACAATGTTTTCGCCTGCACCTGCACGCTGAACAAATTTGGCGGACTGTTCGCGAAGTTCGCGAATGCCCAGATGTCTTGCGGGAGTGGACTTTGACTGTTTGGCCATAGAGACAGGCTAGGTCCAGGGGTCTTATTTTGTGTACATAGGTGTACACACTTGGATTGGCGCGAGGGCTGGGGTTTGGGCAAGGATGCTGGCATGAACTTTGCATTCACAGAAGAACAAGAAGAACTCCGTAAAACAGTCCGTGCGTTTCTTGACTCCAAGTCACCAGAAACTGCAGTACGCGAGCAGATGGAAACCGAAACCGGTTTCGATCCAGCCGTGTGGTCGCAAATGGGCGAGCAGATGGGCCTTCAGGGATTGTCAATTCCAGAAGAGTTCGGTGGCTCGGGATACAGCTTCATCGAACAAGGTGTAGTGCTTGAAGAAATGGGACGCGCTTTGTTGTGCGCACCGTATTTCTCCACCGTTGTTCTTGCTGCAAACACGTTGTTGCTCAGCGGCGACGAGGCTGCAAAGAAGAAGTCATTGCCAGGAATTGCAAGAGGCGAGTTCACTGCAACTCTTGCCACCACAGAACCTTCGGGCAAGTGGGACGAAAAGGGGATCACCATGGAAGCCAAAGGCAGTGGAAGTGATTTCACACTGACGGGAACCAAGATGTTCGTAATCGACGGACACACCGCAGATTTGATCATCGTTGCGGCTCGCACAGGCAAGGGTGTTTCGTTGTTCGCAGTAGACGGAAAAGCAAAGGGCCTCACCCGCACAGCGCTTTCGACTATGGATCAAACCCGCAAGCAAGCAAAGTTGGAGTTCAATGCAACCCCAGCAACGTTGATTGGCACCGAAGGTAAGGGCTGGGACGTGTTGAGCAAGGTGTTTGATCTTGCTGCTGTTGCACTTGCCGCAGAGCAAGTTGGTGGCGCACAGAAGGTGCTTGAAATGGCTGTTGAGTACGCCAAAGTTCGCGTGCAGTTCGGTCGCCCAATTGGTTCATTCCAAGCAATTAAGCACAAGTGTGCAGACATGTTGCTCGAAGTCGAATCAGCAAAGTCGGCTGCTTACTACGGCATGTGGTGTGCAGCAGAAATGAACGACGAACTTGCTTCGGTCGCTTCACTTGCGAAGGCCTATTGCT
>JBEGVD010000014.1:0-9077 GCA_041178585.1 Actinomycetota bacterium | reverse complement strand
TTCAAATTGCTGACGTTTAAAGCCAATTGCACTCGTGACACGATTTACCTCTTTCATTTGTTATATTGATGAGTATCAATATAACAAAGACACTTCCGCGCAGGCAACTTTCTGCCACTCCAAACGAGTGCTGTGGTCCAGTTTCGGACGCCGCTCTGACCACGAAACAAGCCGAGGGTTTGGCCGTTGGGTTTGCTGCGCTTGCCGACCCCGTTCGGCTCAAGTTGTTTAGCCTGATCGCTGCTTCCCCGAACACGGAGACATGCGCATGCAATTTGGTGAAACCAACCGGTCGATCGCAGCCAACAGTGAGCCATCACCTCAAAGTGTTGCGTGAGGCGGGATTACTTCTGAGCGAGAAGCGTGGAACTTGGGTCTGGTATCGCGTGAATCACGAGCGCTTAAACGAACTGCGCACACTGCTCGCTTAAAGATCGAAACCGGGATCGCTCGGCCAGTTTGGTTGAAACAAGTGCCACTGTTCAGGCGCCCGACGAATAAGTCCTTCAACTTCAATCATGAGCAGTTGCGTAATGCGCGCAACATCTTCTCGCAAACTCCCCTGTCGCTCCACTGGGATCGGTGGACGCACCACCGCATGATGACCATCGGACTTACGAGTGAAATACGCTGCGAGTGGCAACAATGCGGCGCCTGTTCGTAGTGCAAAGAAGGCCGGGCCTGCAGGAACAGTTGTGCGTTCTCCAAAGAACTCAACCTCAACACCCGATCGAACACCGTCTCGCGGAATGTCTCGATCACACAACAACGAAACGACTTGATTGTCTTTCAAGGCTGCGCTTACTCGCAAACCCGCACTGTCGTCGAGGGGGATAACGTTCACGCCGACTTTGCTGCGCATGTCACGAAACCATTCAAAGAGTTCGTCATTGTCTAAACGCTCAACGACTGCTGTCAGCCCATAACCCTGATCCACTAACCAGCGACCAGCCCATTCCCATCCGCCAAGGTGCGGCAGGCCGAGCACCACTCCCTTGCCATCAGCAATTCCCTTTTCGATGTGTTCGAAACCATCAACGGTGAACCCGGCTTGAATTTGTTTCTCTGACAGCGTTCCTAATCGAAATGTCTCAAGGTAGTAACGCGTATAGCTCTGAAAAGATTCCTGCACTGCTTGGCGCAGCGCAAATCCACGAAGCGACGGATTCACTCGACGCAAGTGTCGCTCAATCATTTCTCGCTTATCGCGAAAACCTAAGGCAAGAGGCGCGCCAAGTGCAAGCGACGTTCCAAGCGCAAGTGGCGCAGGCGTGAGCTTCGCAAATAGCGAAGCGGCCCGATATCCGGCAAGTGTTAACGCATCAAAGCCGGTGTCGCGAGGATCGGCCATAGATGAGGTTTATTGCAGGCGACGACGACGCTGAAAACGCGCACGATAATCATCGCGGCGAGCTCTGCGCGAAGCACGGCGTGAGCGACGAATTGCTTGCTTCTCTGCGGTCACAGGAGCAACGGCTGCTTGCTTCCACACCTTGACGAAGCGTTGCACTGCAGTCATCACGACGAGCACCAACATGACGACCATGACCCACTTCAGCAGCGAATCAAACAACAAACCAAAGCACAACAAAATGATTCGTTCTGCTCGCTCCATTAGTCCACCTTTGGCATACAGACCGAGCGACTCCGCTTTAGCGCGTTCGTAGGAGATGATGAGTGAAGCCCCAAGAATGGCAAACGGAACAATGGAAAATTGTGGTGAGTTTGAGCTGGCATAGAACCAAGCAACGCCACCAAACAACAATGAGTCGCTCACCCGATCCACTACCGAGTCAAAGAATGCTCCTCGTTGGCTTGCCGAGTTTGATGCTTTGGCCAGCGCTCCATCGAGCAAGTCTGGTAGTGCTGAACAAATCACGAGCAACAGTCCCAGTTGCATTTTGCCTGCACCAATGGCAACAGCGGCAGCACCAGCAACGCACAAACCGAGCACCGTGAAATGGTCCGGCGACAGCCCCGTGCGACGGAGGGATTCCCCTACTGGTCGAACGTATCGCTCGATTTCTGATTTAAACCGACCGTCAAACATTGGTTTAATACTACTGAATGTGGCTTACTTAGTAGTTGCTGCGTTATCAGGGTTGAGTTCTACAAGACATTCAACAATTTCGCCGTCTACAGCATCGACCAACACTAAGCCTCGGTGAGTCGGTGGTTCTTGCGCGCTGTAGCAAAACACTCGCCACGTTGGTCGACTTCTGACACCGCGCCACACCTGTTGCGCTGACGCATGCCCAACCGCAAAATCAACTGCTCGCGATGCATGAACCAAGGCATCACGCTCATTAACGGTCATCCTCCACGAAGAGCTCAGTACAAAAACTGCAAACGTTGCAAGCGCAATCGCGAAGACGAGAAAGCCGTAGTTAACCAGCCCGGATGCTTGATCGCTGAAGAGCCAGATCAACAGACTCAGTGCGGAAATTCCTAGATACAAATAACCAGGAATGCGTCGGCGACTGTTGTCAGGAAACTGATACGGACCAACAAAAGCGGAAACATCTAAGTCGCTCGGAAGCTGGTCTCGGATCTCGTTGCTGTTCACATCATTCACGGCATGTCCTTCCATCGATTTCGAATTCGCTGTGCAGTTATGTCTAGTGCTTCTGGCAAAATTTTTACCGTCGCCACCGCAACCATGAAGTTTGAATCTCCACCCCAGCGCGGAACGATATGAATGTGTAAGTGCTGCGCAACACTTCCACCAGCGGCGTGACCCAAATTGATTCCAACATTCATTCCCTGCGGTTTGTACTCAGCCTTCAGGACTTGCACCGCCTTGGCGACCGTTGCCCAAATCTCGCTTGTCTCGTGCGGGGTAAGCAACTCTAAATCTGGCACTTCGCGATACGGAATGACCAGCACATGTCCAGACGAATACGGAAATGCGTTCATGATCACAAAACACGTTTCTCCGCGGTGCACAATAAATGTTTCTTCATCTGGGAGATTTGATTTCAGAATCTCGGTAAACACCGATTCATCTGAATGCTTCCCATGAGAATCGCGCTGCACATACTGTGCACGCCAGCCATTCCACAGACGATCCAACATGTTGATTACAGAGTTCCTACTGCGGCCTCGGTGCGAGTTTCATCATGCAACTGAGCAATAAACGCATCAACCTTCACATCACGAATGACATCTCCACCACGAGGGTTGACACCAACGGTGTTGCTCTTCACGTCATCGTCACCCACAACCAACACGAAAGGAATTCGCTCAATCTTGGCGCTACGAATTCGCTTGCCAAGTTGCTCATCTGCTTCAGCGGTATCGACTCGGAAACCTTCTGCACGCATGCGCTTCACGAGCATCTGTGCATACTCTTCGTGTTGTGAAGTTACGGCCAACACCCGCACCTGCACAGGGGCAAGCCACGCCGGGAATGCCCCGCCGTAGTGCTCCAACAACACGCCGAAGAATCGCTCAATGGATCCAAATAGTGCGCGGTGCAACATGATTGGCCTGTGACGACTGTTATCACTTCCGATGTATTCCAGGCCAAAGCGTTCTGGCAAGTTGAAGTCACATTGAATGGTGCTGAGCTGCCACTTGCGGCCGATTGCATCACGCACATCGATATCAATCTTTGGTCCATAGAACGCAGCGTCGCCTTCCTTCACGGAATACTCAACACCGTGGCGATTCAATGCCTCGCGTAGAGCCGTCGTTGCCTTGTCCCAAATTTCATCTGATCCAACCGACTTCTCCATGTCACGGGTAGACAATTTGAATTCAAAATCATCGAATCCAAATTGACGAAGCACCGACAGAACGAAATCAAGCAATGACGTGATCTCGTCTGCCATCTGATCTTCGGTACAGAAAATATGGCTGTCGTCCTGTGTGAATCCACGAATGCGCAACAAGCCATGCAATGTTCCTGCACGCTCATAGCGATACACCGTTCCCAATTCGAACAAACGGAGCGGAAGCTCGCGGTAACTGCGCTGACGATCACGGAAGATCAAACAATGCATTGGGCAGTTCATCGGCTTCGGGTAGTACGTGCCGTTGTCCATTTCCATCGGCGGATACATTCCGTCTTTGTAGAAGTGAAGGTGCCCAGAGGTTTCAAACAACTGAGCATTGGCAATGTGCGGCGTGAATACGAACTGATAGCCGCCGTTTTGGTGGCGATACCGGCTGTAGTCCTCCATGATTTTTCGCACGATCGCACCTTTTGGATGCCATACCGCAAGGCCGCCGCCTAACTCGGATGGGAACGACAAGAGGTCCATCTCTGTTGCGAGACGACGATGATCGCGCTTCTCTGCTTCTGCAAGTCGAGTGATGTGTTCGTCAAGAGCAGTCTTCGACTCCCATGCAGTGCCGTAGATTCGCTGCAGCATCGGGCCTTTTTCGTTTCCGCGCCAATACGCACCGGCAACTTTCATTAATGCAAAATGTCCGAGACGCGAGGTGCTTGGTACGTGCGGACCGCGGCACAAGTCGACAAAACTCTCCGTATTGCGATACACGCTGACTGACCCATCACCAGAAACTTCGCTTGCATCAGAACCGTCTGCAGCACCTGTCGTTACGCGCTCGATAATTTCGCATTTGTACGGCTGATCTGCAAACAAAGCAAGCGCCTCAGCTGCACTCATCTCTGCACGAACAAATGGCTGATCCGCTTTGACGATTGCGCGCATGCGTTCGGTGATTGCCTCAAGATCATTGTCGCTAAAGGTTTTGTTATCTGGAAGCTCAAAGTCGTAGTAGAAGCCATCTTCGATTGCGGGGCCAATGGTGAATTTGGCACCAGGAAAATGCTGCAATACCGCTTGTGCCAGCACGTGGGCCGTGGAGTGGCGCAACACATGTCTTCCCGCGTCTGAGTCGGCAGTGATGATCGCTACCTGTGCCCCATTGCTCAAGGGCACCGAAATGTCGACTTCGTTGCCATTCACAACAGCAGCAACCGCTGCCTTGGCAAGTCGTGACCCAATGGACTGCGCTAGGTCGAGGCCAGTAGAACCTGCCGGCAATGTTCGAACGGAACCATCTGGCAAGGTGACATCAAGAGTTGAAACATTCATCGCGACATCAGTCTAGGTTCGCAGACCTTACGTGGACCGCCCTATTTAGCCATACCAATTGGGTCTTTATTTACTTCGCCATGCGCAGAGCGTTCTTCCTGTTGCTTGCCGGCATAGACGTTTCGATACTGCTGACCAGTCATGGACTGGATTTCAAACATCACTTCGTCGGTCAATTCTCGCAGCACCAAATGATCATCACTTCGCTGTGCATATCGCTCAGGCAAAATCGGCTTGCCGATAGTGATCTTTACATGACCACCAACGCGAGGCATCTTCGCATCAGGCGGCTGAATTTCGCGCGTGCCAACAATGCCTACAGGAAATATTGGACAATCAAGTTTTAGTGCTAATCGAGCAGCGCCAGTCTTGCCTTTGTACAACATTCCATCTCGGCTTCGTGTTCCTTCTGGGAAAATTCCAAACAACTCACCGCGTTGCAATACATTCTCTGCGGCAACTAACGCGGTTTGTGCCTTTTCGCCACCTTCGCGATCAATGGGAATCATTCCGAGCGCCGGAAATAACCGGCGCGTCTTCCACGAATCTAAGTACTCACTCTTTCCCACAAAGGAAATGTTTCGTGGCGCTTGAATGATCAGAAAAGCCGAATCCAAAAAACTGACGTGATTAGCGCACAAAATTGCTGGACCTGTTTCAGGAAGCTGCTCAAACCCTTGTAAGTCAAAACGCCACAAGCGGTTCGTTATCACTCGCACAGCAGGTCGGATTCGCGTTTGCAACTCGGTTGCTCCCGAGTACAAGGCGTCGACCCGCTTGGGCATTAAATGACGACCCCTAATAGTCGAGCGCTGTCTCCTACTGCGAGACCCTTGCTCGCTGCAGCATCGACGAGTGCAACTGCAGTTGGCGTGTCTAGATCATTGTCTAATGCTGAACGCACATCTGCGAGCAGACCAATGTCACCGTGTGAACTTCCGACATGTGCCACCGACTTCCAATTCGAAAGACGTGCTTCATTACGTGCCATGAGACCGTTATCCCATTCCCACTCCGTGCGGTAGTGATGTTCGATAAGTCCCAACCTAATCGCCATTGGGTCATGTTGGGTGCGCAGCTTGTCGACGAACACCAAGTTGCCGCGACTCTTCGACATCTTGTGACCATCCATAGAAACCATTGCCACGTGCATCCAATGCTTTACAAACGGCTGGCCAGTGGCTGCCTCAGATTGAGCTCGCTCGCACTCATGGTGCGGAAAAATCAGATCACTTCCACCACCGTGCAAATCAATAGTGGTGCCAAGTTCGCGAAGTGCGAGTGCCGAACACTCAATATGCCAACCAGGTCGACCTGCGCCCCACATGGTGTCCCACGAAGGTTCGTCAGACGCTGACGGATGCCACAACACAAAGTCGAGTGGATTGCGCTTATGCGGATCATCGACATTGCCGCCACGTTCACGCGCAAGTGCGATCATCGTTTCACGGCTGTAATGCGAGACGCTGCCAAATTGTGGGAACTTCTCTACGTCGAAGTACACCGATCCACCAGACTCATAAGCAAACCCGCGGTCAATCACCATGCCAATGAATCCACGAATGTCGGGAATTGCAGACGATGCGCGAGGAGTGCTGTGTACTGGTAGAGCATTCAGAGCAGTCATGTCAGACTCGAAACGCGCCTCTTCTCCTGCAGCAAGATCTAAATAATGCACACCAAGTTCACGCGCCTTCGCAAATAGTGGATCATCAACATCAGTCACATTGCGAACACACTTCACTTGATGGCCCATATCAACGAGTCGACGTTGCAACACGTCATAGGAAATGAATGTGAAGGCATGGCCCAAGTGCGTTGCGTCGTACGGAGTGATCCCACACGTGTACATCAGCACGGTTGGGTTTGGAACAAATTCAACTGTTTCTTGCTTTGCTGTGTCGTATAACTTCATCGAAACGTTGCTCAGTCCAATTTCATGTTTCGACCACTCTTTGGGTCAACATCAGGAATACCTGTAAGTCGCGGTGCTACTCGAGTTTTATAACGCATATTCAGTTGCAACAGCACAGCGGTAAATGCTTCAAGAGCAAGAGCATTTGACAAACGACCCGTGCTCAGTGGCCTGCATCCCGGAATTTGTGCAACCAGATCGCTCACAATTTCAATCGCCTCAGGAAAGTCTGAGCAGATCAACACATCGGAATCAACATGGTGGTGTAAGTTGCCAAGTTCTTTTGCCGGTAAGTGTTGCATCGCTGCCACTACGCGACTTTCGGGTATTTCAGCTTGCACGTGTGCGGCAATACTTCCGCGTGGAGGAACCAATGGTTGAAACTCCTTGCCTACCTTTACCAACGCGTTCGCCATAGTGACCACAACCTTGCCGCGCAATGCATTGGCATACTCACCAACGATGGTTGCAGTTGAATCCCATGGTGTTGCAACCACAATCAAGTCGCAGTGAGCAGCATCTTCATTTGTTCCAGTATCAATCTTGAGATTGTGGTCTGGCCATTGCGCAATGAGTTCGGCGACCTTTTCCTCCGAGCGTTCTTTCGATCGCGACCCGATAAGTACCTGATGGCCAGCCACACTCATTCGCAGGGCTAGCCCGCTTCCTGCCGGTCCAGTTCCGCCCATAATTCCAATCCGCATGGATGAAGCCTTACACAAACCACGCTCGGGAACTACGGTCATAGGCATGGGAATTTTGGATGGAAAAAACATTGTCGTTACTGGCGTGCTCACTGACGCATCACTCGCCTACGGGGTGGCAAAGCTTGCCCTAGAGCAAGGTGCCCAGGTGATGCTTACTGGAGCAGGACGCGGACTTTCCATTACCGAGCGAACCGCACGCAAACTGAGCACAGACATCAAAGTGGTGGAGTTTGACGTGACGGTTGACGAGCACATCACGACCGCGCGCGATGCCGCCAAAGCACAATTTGGTCGCGTAGACGGAGTCCTCCATGCCATTGGTTTTGCGCCAGCCGTGTGTCTCGGTGATGACTTCATGGCGGCCCAGTGGTCAGACGTATCGGTAGCCATGCAGATTTCTGCATATTCACTGAAAACGTTGGCTGATGCTTTTGTGCCACTCATGACAAGCGGAGGAACCATTGTCGGACTGGACTTTGACAACACGGTTGCATGGCCTGCTTACAACTGGATGGGAGTTGCCAAAGCCGCACTCGAATCGACGAACCGCTACCTCGCAAAGGAACTTGGCAGCAAACAAATTCGCTGCAACCTTGTAGCCGCTGGCCCAATTCGCACGATGGCAGCAAAGTCAATTCCTGGTTTCCAAAAGTTTGAAGATGTCTGGGACGACCGCGCTCCCCTTGGTTGGGATGTCAATGACTCAAGCGGGGTAGCCCGCACATGTGTGGCCATGCTCTCCGACTGGTTTCCTTGCACCACTGCAGAAATTGTTCATGTTGATGGTGGCTTCCACGCAATGGGCGTGTAGACCAATATTGCTTGCGTAAACCCCGTGCTTCTCTCGCGATTTGTTTCGCTTCGTTCGCCTCGTGTTTGGCGTTCTCTGCACAAGTTGGTGCTGCCGCGAATGATCCTTTGCTGGCGCAACAATGGGGAATTTTTGCTACAGGCACAGACCGAGTTTGGGCAGTCACAACCGGCAAAGGTGTAACTGTCGCTGTTGTCGATAGTGGCAGTGGACCTCATCCAGATCTTGCAGAGAACTTGCTGCCTGGTCGCTCGTTCTTTGGTTCAGTTGAAGCACAAGATGGCAGCGACATTGATACCAGCGGCCATGGTTCACATGTTGCGGGAATTATTGCGGCTGCTGCCAACAATGGGATTGGTGGTTCTGGTGTTGCCCCGAACGCAAAAATTCTGCCGATCAAAGTATTGGACCAAGCAGGTCAGGGAGATGCACGCGATGTTGCTGCGGGCGTTCGTTATGCAGCAGACAACGGCGCAAAGATAATTAACCTGTCACTCGGTGGAGCAACTGAAAGTCCAAGTTTGACCCAAGCCATTCAGTACGCCAACGACAAAGGCGCTCTTGTAGTTGCAGCCGCG
>JBEGVD010000013.1:0-5530 GCA_041178585.1 Actinomycetota bacterium | reverse complement strand
TTGTAAATGATGCCTGTCTGTGAAGGTGGCAAATGCGCAATAGTCGCAGCGCTTGGCACAAAATGGAATGTGCACATATACGCCGTGGAGACCGGCAGCTTTATTCATCAACTGTTATGCCGTAGGCGGCACGAAGAGCAGATCAAGTTCGGCAAGCTTTGCGCCAACGTCGTCTACCGCAACATCCAACATGACCGCAATCGCTCTGGTGTCGTGTGCACGAACGGTAATCACTTTGCCATTGAAATCCTGGCGCTGTACCTGAATCATGCGCAACAGGCGTTCCAGCATCTTGAACTCTTTGCCTTCGCGCAACGAAAGCTTTGCCACATCGATGCGCAACTTTGTGGGTGCAGCACTTTGGCTTTGAGTATCCCCCTCGCGCTGCTTATCGCGCGGAAGCAACTGGTCGACGGTTACACCATAAAAGTTTGCGAGGCGCTCAAGGCGAGGAACTGAAATCATTCGTTCACCGCGCTCATAAGCGCCCATGACCGATGCTTTGAACTCTTGATGAGTGGCGCTTTCCACCTCGCTGAGCGACAATCTCTTCTGCTGGCGAATTTGGCGAAGCCGTTCGCCAACTAGGCGCGCAAAGCTGAGTTCATCGAGTGATTCGTTCTCCGATGTACTCATTGCGACTCCCTACCGGCCCTCACCATGAGCGCACCAGCAACTATTGCAGCAGTTTCTGCCCGCAAGATGGATTCCCCAAGTGAAACAGTTGGTACGGCAGTGGTGAGTTCGTCAGGCGCAAAACCACCTTCTGGCCCAATAACCACAATGTGATGTTCTCGCGAGATTTCAACACCACCTGGTTCAGCGATTGCACAGCCAGGCATGGCCAGAACATCGGTTAATGCAGTGATTGAGTGAATTAAGGGAAGCCACGTTCGGCGACTTTGCATTGCTGCCTCGCGAGCAATTTTGCGCAAGCGCTCTTCGTTCTTTGCTGCACGTGCGTCATCCCATTTCACCACGGAGCGACGTGTTGGGGCGAGAGGAATGATCTGATCAATACCAAGCTCGGTGAGTTTTTGCACAATTACCTCAGGCTTTTCACCCTTCACCGGCGCAAATGCAACCGACAACAAATGCCTACGCGGCGCAGAAGTGAACACTTCGCTCAGTGGGTGCAGTTCGCCATGTTTGTCCAACTTGGCAGTAATCCAACTTCCTCGTCCATCGCACACCGATACCACATCGTGCTCGGTAATGCGCAGAACCTTCAGCAAGTGATGGGAGTCATCCTGTTCAAGGACGGGAGCAGCAAGGGAGTTAATGAACACATGCGCAGATGATTTGCGCAATAGATCCATCATGAAAATGCTGACTTTATTTTCGACTTCAGGCCGCCATCATGTGCAGTGACTTGCTCGCCGCGACTTTCGGCGAACTTACGCAACAATTCCCGTTCGGCATCGTTGAGTTTCGTTGGAACAGCTACGACGATTCGTGCGCGTAGGTCGCCGCGTCCGCGCGAGCGTCCACCCTGCGACAACCGAGGAACTCCACGACCCTTCAACACAAACTCTCGGCCGTGCTGTGTTCCAGATGGAACATCGAGCACTTCGTCGCCATCGAGTGTTGGCAATTGAATTGTTGCGCCGAGTGCTGCTTGCGCAATGGACACTTCAATGTCTGCAACCAAATCGTCTTCTTCGCGCTGATACATGTCGTGATCGGCAACCCGCATATGCACAAAGAGGTCACCAGCACTTCCGCCACGCTGTCCAACTGCACCCTTGCCTGTGAGCCTCAGTGTTTGGCCACTATCGATACCGGCAGGAACTTCGATTGGATACGAAACTTCCTTAATGATTCGACCTTCGCCCTTGCACGGAGCGCATGGCGAGGCAATGCTCTGACCCGTTCCACTGCAACGGTGACATGCTTGCGCAGTAACCATCTGGCCGAGCATGCTCTGACGAACTCGTCGCACTTGTCCAGCACCATTGCATTCGCTGCAGGTTGTTGGCGATGTTCCGGCCTTTGCACCAGAACCAGCGCAGTCGTCACAACGAACTGCGGTGCGAGCTTTCACCGTTGTCTGGCAACCGAACACCGCTTCTTCAAAGGCGATATCGGCGACTGTTTCAATGTCCTGTCCACGCGGTGGACCGCTTGGGCCACGCTGGCCACCGCCAAAGGGTGATCCTCCGCCAAAGAATGCTTCAAAGATGTCGCCGAAACCACCAGCGCCACCAAATGGATCTCCGCCACCACCCGATCCACCGATTCCTGCTTCACCAAACTGGTCGTATCGAGCCTTCTTGTCGGGGTCCGAAAGCACTTCGTAGGCACGCGACACTTCTTTGAATTGCGCCTCGGCCTCAACGTTGCCTGGGTTCGCATCTGGGTGCAGCTCGCGAGCGCGCTTACGGTACGCCTTCTTCAATTCGTCTGGGCTTGCTCCACGCGATACGCCGAGCAATGCGTAAAAATCTTCAGCCATTGCTCGCCTCAGCTATCCGCAAGTCTGCGACCGAGACGATCGCTCACCACTTCAACAGTTGCTAACGCTTGTGGATAGTTCATGCGTGTAGGCCCAAGAATGCCAACGGTTCCAAGCGTGGTGCCATCTGCAATTACTGGAGCAAGTACAACTGAACATGCAGCAAGCGGTTCCACACCGTGCTCCGCGCCAATTGCCACCGACAACCCGCGGTTCAACATGTCGCGCACAAGTGACACCATGACAAATTGTTGCTCAAGCGTGTGCAAAACCGAACGAACGATTTCTACAGCGTCAAATGCCTCGGCCATGGCCGATGCGCCGCCAACAAACACCGATTCGTCTGTTCGACGGCCGCTCATTGCTGCAAGCACCTGCTTGGCCAACGTGTCGATTACAACATCACCAGTTGCAGCAGTGTGCGACATGTCGCCAAGCGCCTTACCAACCATCAAACGAGAAAGATGCGCAGTAGTGCGCAGTAGTTCATCTTCTGAAATGGTGGTTGCAAGTTCAATTGGTTCACTTTCAACTGCACCGTTCGACAACACCACAACCGCTGTAGCCAAATGCGCCGACAGCCCAACCAGTTGCACCGAGCGAACAACGGCAACTTCTTTCTTAGGACCAAGCACCACTGCTGCGTAGTTCGTCATTTGAGCAAGCAACGTGCTGGTTCGTTGCAACGTTTCTTCAAGCCGGCCCGTTGCGGTATCGAAAAACTCGCCAACTTTCATTTGATCTGCAACGCCAAGTTTTCCGTTTGGAGTGAGGTGGTCGACGAAAAATCGGTATCCCTTATCTGTAGGAATTCGTCCTGCAGAAGTATGTGGTTGCGCAAGATACCCCTCTTGCTCAAGGAATGCCATGTCGTTACGAACTGTTGCCGAGGACACCTGTACCCCATCTGATGCGGCAATGTGGGACGAGCCGACGGGCTGTGCCGTGGCGATGTACTCCTCAACTACTGCACGGAGAATGGCTGTTTTACGGTCGTCAAGCATGTCGGGATCCCTCTCAGGATACCGATAACTGCTTATAGCGAATGAGCGATTCTTGTCGCTCTTCCGCATGGTCCACGATGGGTTCGAGATACGGGTTCAATAAACCCGCAAGCCAAGGGGCGTGCACCACGTCATTTGGCGTGTCTGCAAGTTCGGGAACCCAGGTGCGCACATACGTGCCATTCGGGTCAAACTTTTCGCCTTGTGAGATCGGGTTGAAAATGCGGAAGTACGGCGATGCATCCGTTCCTGTTCCTGCAGTCCATTGCCAACCATGTTGGTTAGAAGCAATATCGCCATCGACCAAATGCTTCATGAAGTACTTTGCGCCCCATTGCCATGGCAAATGCAGATCTTTGACCAAAAAGCTGGCGACAATCATGCGCACACGATTGTGCATCCACCCCGTCGCAAGTAACTGCTTCATTCCTGCATCAACAATTGGATAGCCCGTTTTGCCCTCGCACCACAATGCAAATCGTTGATGAGCACGTTCGTCGGTGTCAACAACGATTGAATCCATCTTGCGCTGTAAGTTTTCGCGAACCGTTCGCGGCTGATGAAACAACACATCGGCATAGAACTCTCGCCAACCAAGCTCGCTTCGAAACACTGCATGCGCTTTTGTTTCGTTTAACTCAGCAAGCAACGAACGTGAATGAATTGCACCAAAGCGCAAATATGGTGACAGCTTGCTAGTTCCCGATATGTCGGGATTATTCCGTGTCTCGTTATAGAGATCAAGCGCAGTATCCCGGAAGTTTTCCCACACCTTCCACGCTGCATCTTCACCAGCTTCAGGCAAGTTCGCGGCACAAGGTGGGTCTTGCGGAATGGATTCACTTGAAATTTCAGGAGCACCGCTCCATTTCACCGATGGTTTGGCAAATGGCGCTGGCCAACCGTGTTGCATCCAAATTTTTGAAAACGGAGTGAACACCGCGTACGGAGTTCCATCACCCTTACGCACTACGCCTGGTTCGACTGCATACGGTGAACCAACTTGCTGAAAGGTGACGCCATTATTTGCCAACGACGCCGCAACTTGTTCGTCGCGATGCATTCCATATGGTGCGAAGTCCTTCGCACACACCACACGTTCTGCACCTGCTTCACTGCACACCTGAGCAACAACTTGCTCTGGGTTACCTGTGCGTACAACTAGGGCGCCACCCATTGACTCGTTCAGCGCACGTAGGCTGCGAAACAAAAATGCGAGTCGCGGTGCTCCAGAAGTTTCAAGAAATCGTGGATCGAGCACAAACAGCGGCACGACTTCCCCGAGAGCCGCAGCAGCACACAGTGCTTCGTTGTCAGAAAGTCGTAGATCTCGTCGAAACCACAGCACTGATTTAGGCATGTTCTATATCTTTCACCCATATCCACACAAACATGAAGACGGCCGCTATCAAAGTGATAATTCCTCCGTAGGCCAACGACCAGGAGACACTCACATAGTCGGCAACCCAGCCGGTAACTGGTCCGCCAATTGGCGTGCTGCCAAGAAACGCAACCGCGGTTAACGCCAACATGCGACCCCGCATATCGGGTGGTGCTTCCTGGGTGATGATGGTGTTGGCGCCCGCAATCATGGCCGCACCACCAGCGCCCAACGGTATTGCCCACACATACGCAACCCACACGTTTGGTGCAATGGCCATACCGACATTGGCAACACCCAACATCAGTGCAGCACCCGCAACCCACGTGTATGTCGTCATATGCAACCTGGCAGTTGCCAAGGCGCCGATCAAACTTCCAATACTGGTTACCGCCAATACCCAACCGAAGTATTCGGCATTGCCCCATTGCGTGTCTGAAAGTTTTGGCAGCGATACGCCGTAATTAAACGCAAATGTGCTGACTAACGAGAACACAACAAACAGAGGAAACAACCGTTCATGAGTGCGAACGAAACGAATTCCGTCACGCACCGGCGTGCCTCCTGCAGGTCGAGGTTCGGGGGTAAACATTTCCGACTTTCGCAGACCCACTACTCCGTACAGCATGAAGACATATGAAAGCCCATTGATGATGAATAGCCAACCCGTACCCAATGGGCCAACAAGGG
>JBEGVD010000012.1:0-2782 GCA_041178585.1 Actinomycetota bacterium | reverse complement strand
GCAAAGCCCTTGCAATCAGCAACGCGGAATTCGAAGGTGCGTCCGCGACGTGAGCGTGGCAACTTCTGGCGTACTGGCTGGTTGACAATTTTCTCAACTACACGCTCAACAACTTGCGTTGCTGCTGCAGCTGCATCAGCTGTTCCCTTTTCGCCGTCTTTCTTGGCGGTGGACAATGGCTGACCAACCTTGCAGTTGTCGCGGTAGATAGCAACAGCCTTGATGCCGAGTTCCCACGACAACATGTGCAGTGCTTCGATCTCTTCGATCGTTGCTTCTTCTGGCATGTTCACTGTCTTGGAGATTGCACCCGACAAGAACGGCTGAGCCGCTGCCATCATGCGCACGTGACCTTCGTAGTGAATGGTGTTGTCACCCATCGAGCAGGCGAACACTGGCAAGTGCTCGGCCTTCAAGTCGGGCGAGCCGACAATGGTCTTGTTGGTGTCGATGTATGCAATGACGCGATCGATGACCGGACCTTCGTAGCCCAAGTTTTTTAGCGCGCGTGGCACTGTCTGGTTAACGATGGACATGTTGCCGCCGCCAACCAACTTCTTGAACTTAACGAGGCCCAAGTCTGGCTCGATGCCAGTGGTGTCACAGTCCATCATGAGGCCGATGGTGCCAGTTGGTGCAAGCACCGTTGCCTGGCTGTTGCGAACGCCGTACTCTTCGCCGTCGCGCACTGCGTTGTCCCATGCGAGGGTTGCAGCGTTGACGAGATCTTGCTGCACAACATGTGCATTCACGATCTCGGCGTTGGCATCGCGGTGCATGCGCAACACGTTGAGCATGTAGCGCTCGTTAGCTGCGAAGCCGGCAAATGGCCCCATGCGGCTGGCGATACGTGCGCTCGTGGCGTACGCGTGGCCAGTCATCATCGAGGTAAGTGCACCGGCCCAAGCGCGGCCGCCGTCGGAGTCGTATGGCATACCGAGCGCCATCAAGAGCGCACCAATGTTTGCGTAGCCCAAGCCCAACTGACGGAAGAGGTGGCTGTTCTCGCCAATCTTTTCGGTTGGGTAGTCGGCGTTGCCTACAAGAATTTCCTGTGCGGTGAACATCACTTCGATGGTGTGACGGTATGCGTCTACATCGAAGATGTCGTCATCACTGAGGAACTTCAACAAGTTGATGGATGCAAGGTTGCACGCCGAGTTGTCGATGTGCATGTATTCGCTGCATGGGTTGGAACCGTTGATGCGGCCCGTTGCATGCGCGGTGTGCCACTTGTTGATGGTGGTGTCGAACTGCAAGCCTGGGTCGGCGCATTCCCACGAGGCGGTGGCAATTTGGCGCCACAAGTCGCGGGCACGAATGCTGCGAACTGGTGCACCATCCTTAACGGCCTTGTACGTCCAGTCGCGATCTTCTTTGACTGCGTGCATGAACTCGTCGGTGACGCGCACCGAGTTGTTGGCATTTTGATACTGGACGGAGAACGAGTCTTTGCCGTCGAGATCCATGTCGAAGCCGGCGTCGCGCAATGCACGTGCCTTTTGCTCTTCGCGGGTCTTGCACCAGATGAACTCTTCAACGTCTGGGTGATCCACGTTCAAGATGACCATCTTCGCTGCACGGCGTGTCTTGCCGCCGGACTTGATGGTGCCTGCTGAAGAGTCGGCACCGCGCATGAAGCTGACTGGGCCGGAGGCTGTGCCGCCACCCTTCAGGTGTTCTGCGCTTGAACGAATGTTGGACAAGTTGATGCCTGCACCCGAACCGCCCTTGAAGATGATTCCTTCTTCGCGGTACCAATTCAAGATGCCGTCCATGGTGTCTTCGGTGGCGAGAATGAAACAAGCGCTTGCTTGTTGTGGCACACCTGGCACACCAATGTTGAACCACACTGGCGAGTTGAATGCTGCGCGCTGCGTAACCAAAATGAATTTGAGTTCGTCGCGGAATGCTTCGGCCTCTTCTGTGTCTGCGAAGTAGCCGCCCTCGATGCCCCAGTCGGAGATGGTGTTGGCAACGCGGTCGATGACCTGACGCAATGAGTGCTCGCGCTCTGGAGTGCCTGGTGTTCCACGGAAGTACTTCTGCGTCACGATGTTGGTTGCATTGAGCGACCAACCAACTGGGAACTCAACGCCGAGCTGTTCGAATGCAACGGTGCCGTCCTTCCAATTATTGATGCGCGCATCGCGCTTTTCCCAGACCACTTGGTCGTATGGGTGAACGCCTGGTGAGGTGAATTTACGGCCGATGCCGATGGTGAGACGCTCAGGTGCGAGTGACATAGTGCTTTGCCTTCCGTATTTTTTCGAATGTATAAAACCGCTTAAAACCTTGAATCCGCCAGCTCTGGAGGGATTTCCAAGGGGGTCAGGCCATCCACTTGCCGTGGTCTTTTTCAAGACCACAACATGTTGTGGTGAAACTGTCCCCTTTGCAGATCCGCCCACAACTGGTAGGGAATGATTACAGCACTGTAATTACCCTTTGTCAATCATCCTCGTGTTCTGCGACCACCTTAAAACCGTTATGGCATATGGGGCCGAGGCATCCGCGCAAATTGACATAAAAAAGTCACAAATGACTTCGAAACGTCTCAGTGCTGCGTTGGTCGGAAGGATACGGGGTTACCCCTGTGTGGAGGAAGTGGATAACCCTGTGAATTTATTTTTTTTACTGTGGAAACCCTTGTGGATTGTGGGTTTTATCAGTGGACAACTCACTCACAACCTGTTGATAACTCTTAGCCAACGGGCGTAATCGTGACCGGAATGCCATTCATTACTGAATTTCCTGAAAGTGGGTCCATTTCGTTCTCGTC
>JBEGVD010000011.1:0-2837 GCA_041178585.1 Actinomycetota bacterium | reverse complement strand
GTGTGCCCTTCACTGAGCACCTGCTGACGTGCAAGACCTTCTGGGTTTCCACCCAGCAAAATGTCAACACCTCGGCCCGCCATGTTGGTTGCAACCGTGACAGCCCCCAAGCGACCGGCCTGGGTGACGATATGAGCTTCACGGGTGTGTTGCTTTGCGTTCAGCACTTCGTGCTTAATGCCTCGCTTGTCCAGCAAACGCGAGAGTAACTCGCTCTTTTCAACGCTGACCGTTCCAACAAGAATCGGCTGACCAACTTTGTGCTTCTCTTCAATGTCTTGCACCACCGCGGTGAACTTTGCTTGCTCGGACTTATAAATAAGGTCAGCTTGGTCTGCACGAATCATTTCGCGGTTGGTTGGAATTGGAACCACTGCCAGGTTGTAGGTGTTCATCAACTCGGCAGCTTCCGTCTGCGCAGTTCCCGTCATTCCTGAGAGCTTGTCGTACATGCGGAAATAGTTCTGCAAGGTGACAGTGGCAAGAGTTTGGTTCTCTTCCTTGATCTTTACGCCTTCTTTTGCCTCGACGGCTTGGTGAATGCCTTCGCTCCAGCGACGACCTTCAAGAATTCGTCCAGTGAATTCGTCAACGATTTTTACTTCACCGTCTTGCACGATGTAGTCCTTGTCGCGGTGATACAGAACCGAAGCCTTCAGAGCAACCTGCAATTGGTGCACCAAGTTCTGCTGCACTTCGTCATACAAATTGTCAATACCAAGCTGTTGCTCGACCTTTTCAATACCCGACTCGGTTGGAACCACAATTCGCTTGTCTTCTTCAACCTCATAATCAACATCACGCGACAGCGAGCGCACAATTGAAGCGAATCGGTAATACATCTTTGCTGCATCGGCGATTCGACCAGAGATGATAAGTGGAGTACGAGCTTCGTCAATGAGGATGGAGTCAACTTCGTCAACGATGGCAAAATGATGACCGCGTTGCACTTTTTCGTCCTTGGTGGCGGCCATGTTGTCGCGCAGGTAGTCGAAACCAAATTCGTTGTTCGTGCCATACGTAATGTCTGCGGCATAGTCGCGACGCTTTTCCTCTGGCGACGTACGCACGCCGGGTATAACGAGACCAACTTCAAGGCCCATCCAACGGTGAATGCGACCCATCCACTCAGCATGAAAGCGCGCCAAGTAGTCGTTCACCGTGATCACGTGAACACCTTTTCCTGACAGCGCGTTCAAATATGCGGGCAAAGTAGACACAAGAGTCTTTCCTTCACCGGTACGCATTTCAGGAATCCAACCGGCATGTAGTGCTGCGCCACCCATGAGCTGCACATCAAAGTGTCGCTGACCGATAACACGCGAGGACGCTTCGCGAACAACCGCGAAGGCTTCCACCATCAAGTCATCTACGTCCTCGCCGCGCTCTAGGCGCTGACGGAATTCCGTAGTTTTGCCCTGCAACGCAGTATCAGAGAGCAGCTTTAGCTCGGGCTCAAAGGCGTTGATATCGGGCACCAGCGAAGCAAGCGCCTTGACCTTTTTGCCTTCGCCGGCACGAAGAATGCGATCTAGTAGTGCCATGCAGTCAATGATCCTACCTGCGCCGTGCTGGGGCGGGAGTGGAGGCCACGGCAGAGCAGATAACCCTCGTTGCCCCCGCCTGGTACAGCGCACGCTGAGCAATTCGCATCGTTGCGCCAGTTGTCACTACATCATCAACCACCAAAACTGTGGTTGGAGTGTTCATCGATCGAGCACGAAGCGAAACTCCGATCAACCGATTTTCCCGACTCTGTCCGGTTTGATGCCCAACAGTTTCACGCACCAGTAGTTTACGAACCGGCAAACCAAGCGATCGCCCCATGATTCGTGCGAGAGTTTCGGCTTGGTCGTGACCACGTGCGGTGCGTCGCTCACGTGTTGTTGGCACCCAAGTCACCACATCAATGCTGTCAATTTCCACAGACGTGCGCAATGTTGCAACGAGACAATCTGCAAACAATATTGCAAGGGTCCGATGGTTTCGGTACTTGAATGCCAACACCAAATCGCGCACGAGCCCAACATAAGAAAGCGCAACAACTGCATCACTGCAGTACGGACGCGGAAACAATGCGATCTTGGATGCACATTGCTCACATGCTTTACGCGCTAACTGTCCACACCCTGCACAACGATAAGAAAACAACCCCAAACTCCTCAGCACCGAGTACTACGGTTAGACAATGCCGAATTCCTTCATTGCACCGTTACGCGATCGGCCCGTGCAACGACTCACACGATGTGTAGGTGGACTGGTCCTGTTCGGAATTGGTGTTGGAATGCAAAAGCAAGGACACATGGGGCTTGCACCTTGGGACGTTTTCCACGATGGCTTGAGCAAGCAAATTGGATGGCCCTTTGGTCGCGCACTTATTCTCACCAGTTTTTTGGTGCTCTTCCTGTGGATTCCCCTTCGTCAAAAGCCAGGCATCGGCACATTGTTGAACGCTGTCCAAATCGGCCTTGTTGCAGGAGTAGTTATCGACATCATTCCTCGTGCCGAATCGCTGCCATTGCGTATCGCGCTCATGCTTGGTGGCATCGTCATTTTGGGAATTGGTTCAGGTATGTACATCGGTGCCGGACTCGGTCCAGGACCGCGCGACGGATTGTTCACCGGTCTTGCTCAGCGCGGCATCAAAGTAAGTCGCGCTCGCACCATCGTTGAAGTATCAGTGCTCGTTGTCGGATTTGCGCTTGGCGGTGCAGTCGGAGTCGGAACGCTCGTATTTGCGTTCGGAATCGGACCAATTGTTGCTCGCACGCTCCCATTGCTGCACCTTGAAGCGCTCACTCCGAGCACTCAAGATGAGCAATGGGGCGAATAGCGAA
>JBEGVD010000010.1:0-2848 GCA_041178585.1 Actinomycetota bacterium | reverse complement strand
CAGAGCCGACTCCAACTACGACTGTTGCTCCTGCTCCGACTGTCGCTCCACCGAAAGCTAGTGCACCAAAGGTTCTTGAATGCAAGACGGCTGTTAGCAGCAAGAAGTCCACAGCACCAGTATTGGTTGGTGAGAAATTGTCGAACGGCATCATTTTTGATCCTGCTTCGCCGATACTCGATGCCAGAGACAAACGGGAATTAGATCGAGTTACAAACGTGATGGCAGAGCGTGGTGGACTAGTTCTTGTCTCAGGATTTGCACGTAAAAACGGATTTGACTCAGCCGAGTATTTGCGGAATCTTTCACTGACGCGTGCCCGCAATGTTTCAAATTATCTTGTTGCAAAAGGCGTTCGTGTATCTATGCGGTATGAGGGATTCGGGGCAGTAACAAAAGACATTGGAACGAGTACTGAGCGTAAAGTTGAACTTCGATGGATTGATGATTCTGAGAAAACTGTGTACGAAAAGAAATGTTTGAACCAATAGTTATCTGCATCTGAGGCATTTACTTATCGGTAAGCATGAATGCCCACGAGCGACTTCGATCGGCATGGTGAACGCATAGGCGTACGCTCCAACCAGTAGTTGCTTCGTTTGCATCCCACCAAAACCACTGCAATGAATTCACGGCAGTTATTGAATCTTCATCACCAAGTGGCCAGTTCGATGCTTGGCCTGTCAACGCTGCAATAGTCCACCACGCAGCATCGCGACCCAATGCGTTGCCACGCCTTCTGCCATGTGCGCCACCACTTGCGCCTGCCCAAGCAAGCCAGGCAAGTGCATCGCTTGAGGTAAGCAGCGACAAACGTGCTTCTCGTACTTCGAGGAATGCAAGCGCATCAAGCACCGAGCCTTCTACGCAGGAAATGCGTAATTCACCGTTGGATTGCGTTGTCCACGCGTCGACAAGTTGGTGAAATGCGGTTGATACTTCGGAGTCGTGAACAACGTTCGCAGACGATGCAGGAACAGCTATCGCGTTTCCCATTACGGGAATTGCAGGAGTGGGGAACTTGGCTTCGTTGTCGTGGTACTCGGCGAGTGTGTAATTCGTTTCGATTGCGAGCAGTGAGCACGGCGATTCAAGTGCGGGGAAGAGTTCGCCGTCGACGCGCTGACCACGGATACCGCATTCATATGCAATGTATGTAGAGGTAGGTGAGGGCTCAAGAAACTCGCTGAGTTCTGACCATTGATGATTTTGCGCAATCACCTCGGTTAATGGCCCCATGGTGAAGCGGCCAGCCTCTTCGTCCACAACTTGCACAGCTATTTCTGCTGGTGCAAGCAGCGCAAGTCGGTATTCGGCGAGCGTTGAAGCGGGCCACACCTGGCGACCGTTGGCAACGGCTGCCTTGCATGCATCGCGTAATCCAAGCAGGTCGTGCCAGCTGCGCGTTTCGCAGTAATCGTCAATGAGGCGAACAAGACCATCGAGGTCTGCGCGATTAATGAGGTCGTATTGCGATTCGCTCATACCAGCGGCCACGGGTAGCGCGAGCCGGTTTTATCAATGGGAAAGGCGCCGCCTTCACAAATCCATTGCGCCCGCTCTTGCAGCGCAAATACCTCGTCGCTGTTGAGCAGTGTGGACACGTTCAGTGGAACCGACTCGACGAGTGGTTCAATGACATCACGTAATTCCTGTGGAAGTTCTTCGCCACCAAATTCCCAAATAACTGTGCGTAGTTTGAAATCTGCAGCAAAGCACACGCCATGGTCAATTGCCCACACACGCTGTTGTGTGTCGAGCAAACAATGGCCGCCTTTGCGGTCGGTGTTGTTGGCAACAATGTCGAATGCACACATTGCCCGCAAACGGTCGTGTAGTTCGGGGCGGTTTTCGTAGATACTGAAATAGTGCTCGTCTAGAACAGCGTCTACAAAGTACTGCACTGATCCTTCACCAAACTGGCCGTCGCGCAGAACAGTTGGTGGAACGATGTCGAGTGCCATTGCCTCCGATAACTCGTATGCGGCGACTTCGCGCTTGTGTAGGCCAGGTTCGAAATCCCACAGTGGGCGCTCACCTTTTAACGGTTTGTAAATGCCCTGGCATTGGGCGTCGCCCGAAGTGATGTTCACAAGAAACGTGGCATTGCTGCTGTAGGGCATGCGGGAAACGAGTTCCATCTCGCCCTGCTTCAACAGTTGAACGAGATCGTTCTTGGGAATTAGTTCATTCGCGGACACATGTGCCCATCAATATTCATTGGGCGGCCACAGAAAATGCACGGTGGGCGACCAGCTGCAACAACTTCATCTGCATGGTCACAAAATGCCATGGCCTGACCACGAGTGATGTTCATGCGAATGCGCGTTACTTCGGCATCCATGATGGGTTCATCGTTTTCGTCAAACGGAACAAGTTCTTCAATTTGAATGACCATGCGGTCGTTGCGCGGGTCGTATGCAATGCCAACCGTGCCAATAGTGAAATTCACTTCCATCGGGCTTGACAGTTGCAACATTTCATCCATCGGACGTTCACGCACTTCTGGTGCATCGGCAAGTAACTGGCGAATGTATTGCGACAGCGCAGCAACTTGTTGCTTCTCGCACTTCATGGTGAAGCGACTGCTGTCGGCTCGCACCTGAATGACAAAGGTCCGTTGACCAGGTTGTCCGAGTGCGCCGGTTGTGAAGGCGTCTGTCTCGTCGAATTCGTAAAAGTCACTCATGTGAGGTTCAGTTCAGGAGGGACGCAGATCGGCAAGCGATCCACCTGTTGAGTTAACGGTGAGCACGACTGGGCCGCTTGGCGAATAGGCAACAGCGGAAACTGAGCATGTGCTGATAACGATTCGTTGAAACAAATCGATGTGGGTGCCCATGGCATG
>JBEGVD010000009.1:0-8786 GCA_041178585.1 Actinomycetota bacterium | reverse complement strand
GACCGCCAGCATTTGGTGTGTGACTATCGGTACCAATCATCATTCCACCAGGAAATGCGTAGTGCTCAAGTACGACCTGGTGAATGATTCCGCTGCCTGGGCCCCAGAAACCTATGCCGTATTTTGCAGACACGCTTTGCAAAAAGTCGTACACCTCTTTGTTGGTGTCGATAGCGACGCCCATGTCAATGCGTGCGCCGGTTTTTGCCAAAATAAGGTGATCGCAATGCACAGTGCTTGGAACTGAAGTCGTGGAAAGTCCTGCGGTCATGAATTGCAACAACGCCATCTGAGCGGTTGCGTCCTGCATGGCAACTCGGTCTGGTGCGAAGTCTGCATAACTGCGACCGCGTTCCATTTCTTGTGTCTTTGGCTTAGACAGGTGGTTGATCAAAATCTTTTCAGTGAGGGTGAGTGGGCGACCAAGTCGCTTGCGACCAATGGCAACGTTTGCGGCGAGTTTGTCGTAGACATTGTTTACGAGTTCGATCGGTGTTCCTGCACTGACAGCCATGGTTGTCCTCCAAAGTGAAGATGTATGAGTGAAGAGGTTGCTTTTTGCCCCTAGGTATACAAGTATAGTACAAGTGCGAAGCATCCGATATCACGAAATAGCTGCTGCGCTGCGCGAGCGGGTGCAAGCCGGGCAATTTTTGGCTGGCCGCTTGCTGCCAAGTGAATCCGAATTGTCTATCGAGTTTGCAGTCAGTCGGGTGACAGTGCGACGCGCGCTTGAAGTGTTGCGTGATGAAGGTCTTGTAAACGCGCGTCAAGGTTTCGGATGGTTTGTTGCATCTGATCCAGTAAGTCAGAGTCTTGGTCGTTTGGGAACGATTGAAGAACAGATGGTGGCAAGTGGTTTGCAGCCCGCTCGACGAATTGTGGATTTCGCTTTTGAAAAAGCGTCGCGCAAAGTTGCCAAAGTGTTGGAGTGCGACCAAGTGCTTCGTGTGAAGCGAGTCAACATGGCAGACGACCATCCATTCGCTGTAGTCACCGTGTGGTGCCCATATGAACTGGGCAAACATTTGTCGCGACACGACGTAGAGAATTCGTCGTTCTACAACTTGCTCAACATCGAACTTGGTGGTGCGACACAAACCATTGGGGCTGACGCTGCAACGGCAACCGAATCTCAATTGCTTGAAATTCCGCTTGGTTCACCGGTGCTGAGTTGTGATCGAACAACAAAAGACAGAAATGGCAATGCCGTGTTGGTGTCACATCACGTGTTTCCTGCTCATCGCACCAACTTTGTGGTGGATTTACCTGCAGTTACTGCATCAATCGCACCCACTGGGCTGCGACTTGTTGATTAGTTATTGATTACCACTTATCCCAGTGCAACACGCTTTCAAGTGGCTCACGTTTTGCCGGCTTGAAATCGGTGCCCTTGGTGTAGGCAATTGGGAACATTCCGCCTTGTGTGATCTTTTCGTAAGGAATACCCAGAAGCTCGGCGGCTTTCTTTTCTCCGTCCATCATGAGGTGAATAGTGGTCCACGCTGAACCGATTCCGCGTTCGCGCAATGCAAGCATGAAACTCCATACTGCTGGAAGCAGTGAGCCCCATCCGCCTGCACCAGTTGCTACGTCAACATTTTCCAATCGACCTTTGATGCATGGAATCATCAGCATTGGTGCCTTCTCGAAATTCTCAGAGAGAAAGGTTGCTGAATCGCGAACACGGGTCATCTGATCGCCAAGTTTGGCGCCAGTGTTGCCACCTTGAGGCAATGATGCGTAAATGGCCCAGTTGGCTCGATAAATTTCTGCGAGAGCTTTCTTCTTTGCCTCGTCTTCTACAACAATGAAGTGCCAGCCCTGTTGGTTTCCACCGGTTGGTGCCTGAAGCGCAATGTCAAGGCATTCCTCAACAATTGAACGCTCGACTGGGCGATCAAAGTCCAGGCGCTTACGGACGCTGCGGGTGGTTTTGAGTACTTCATCGGCTGACAGGTTGAGTTGCATACTGTCAAGTGTGCCATGCCACGATAGAGACGGACTACTTAAAGGGAGAATTGCTGTGATTCCAGGAGTTGTAGACAATCGAGTAACCATCAACATCGCTGACGGCATTGCCGATGTGCGAATGAATCGTGCCGACAAACGAAATGCACTCGATAACGCCATGTTCGCATCGCTGGCCGCTGCTGGAGAGTTCTTGAAAACCAATTCTGAAATTCGCGCAGTGGTGCTTTCCGGAGACGGTGCGTCATTTTGTGCAGGTCTTGACTTCGGTTCGTTTCAAGTAATGGCAGAAGGTCCAAAGCCTGATGGACAAATAAATGCTGGCGCAATGTCGGAAGGACGCATCACGCATCTTGCGCAGCAAGTGTGTTGGGTGTGGCAAGAAGTTCCCGTTCCAGTTATTGCTGCAGTGCATGGCCACGCGCTTGGAGGGGGAATGCAGATTGCGCTCGGCGCCGATATTCGTTACATCCACCCCGACACACAGTTATCGGTTCGTGAAGTGCACTGGGGACTCATTCCCGACATGACCGGCACGCTGATGCTGTCGCGCCTTGTACGCCCAGACATCGCCAAAGAATTGGTGTTCACCGCAAAAATCATCTCTGGCAAAGAGGGCTATGAAATCGGTCTTGCGACACACTTGTCAGAAAACCCACATGCCGATGCCATGGTGCTTGCCCGTGAAATTGCGGGACGTAGCCCAGATGCGGTTCGTGGGGCAAAGAAACTCCTCAATTTGCAAGCAAATGATGGAGCAGCCCAGCAGTTTGCGAGCGAACGCGAAGTAATTGGCAGGCTCATTGGACAGGCCAACCAAGCCGAAGCCGTGATGTCGCATTTCGAAAAACGACCAGCAAACTTTCAATCAGCATCACTGTTTTAACGATTACTCGCTAGAGTTTTCATACGGGCCAATGTCGTCCCGGTGAGCAATTCGCTCACACCCGAATGCGTTCTGCGAATGAATTCGGTGAATACAGAGGACGACAATGCATAACTCCATGCCGCCTGCAAGCGGTTTATACGACCCACGCTTTGAACACGACGCCTGTGGCGTGTCGTTTGTCGTTGACGTGCAAGGTCGAAAGTCGCACGACATTGTGGCGATGGGGATCGGTGCGTTGTGCCGAATGGAGCACCGCGGAGCAACCGGTGCAGAAGTCGAAACCGGCGACGGTGCTGGTGTGCTTATTCAAGTTCCGCACAAGTTTCTTTCAGCTGTTACAAGTTTTCCGCTGCCAGCAGAAGGGCAGTACGGCGTTGGAATGGCGTTCTTGCCAGCCGACGCTGGCAACAGGTCGCTTGCAGTAGCAGCTATCGAAAACATCATTCGCGAAGAAGCGCTTGAAGTTCTCGGTTGGCGTGAAGTACCGGTGAATCCTTCATGCTTGGGCGAAAGCGCTCGTCGTGTGATGCCATATTTTTCGCTGATGTTTGTTCGTGCGAAAAATGGTGAGTCGGGAATTGCGCTTGACCGTTTGTTGTTTGTTGCACGCAAGCGCATTGAGCACGAACTTTCGCAGGAACAGCAAACGTATTTCCCATCGCTGTCTGCACGCACGCTCATATATAAGGGCATGTTGACAACTCCAGAGCTTGCGCAGTTTTTCCCTGACTTGATTGATGTACGTATGGAGTCATCGATGGCACTCGTGCACAGTCGTTTCAGTACCAATACATTTCCATCTTGGCCGCTCGCGCACCCGTACCGCTACATTGCGCACAACGGTGAAATCAATACGGTGCAAGGAAATCGAAACTGGATGCGCACACGCGAGTCCATGTTGTCGAGCGATCTGCTTCCAGGATTAGAGCGAGCATTCCCAATTTGCGCCATGGGCGGTTCGGACTCTGCGTCATTCGACGAGGTGCTGGAGCTGTTGCACTTGGGCGGCCGTTCATTGCCGCATGCAGTATTGATGATGATTCCAGAAGCATGGGAAAACCACGCATCGATGGACGCTCAAAAGCGTGCGTTTTATCGCTATCACGCTTCGTTGATGGAACCCTGGGATGGTCCTGCATGTATTGCATTCACCGATGGAACGTTGATCGGTGCTGTGCTCGATCGCAATGGTCTTCGTCCAAGTCGCTACTGGGTGACCGATGATGATGTGGTGATCATGGCCAGCGAAGTGGGCGTGGTTGATATTGATCAAGCAAAAATTGTGAAGAAGGGCAGACTGCAACCAGGTCGAATGTTGTTGATTGACACCGCTCAGCGGCGCATTGTCGGTGACGAGGAAATAAAGAGCGAACTTGCCTCTGCTGCTCCTTATTCACAATGGCTTGCAGATGGTTTAGTGGAACTTGCTGACTTGCCAGACCGCGAACATGTGGTGTTCAGTCGCGACAGTGTGTTGCGCCGTCAACAAGTGTTCGGATACACGCACGAAGAGCTGAAGATCATCCTTGCTCCAATGGCTAAAAGCGGACTCGAGGCAATTGGTTCAATGGGAACCGATACGCCGATAGCAGTTCTGTCAACTCGACCACGCTTATTGTTCGACTATTTCCAGCAATTGTTTGCTCAGGTAACGAACCCGCCGCTAGACGCAATTCGTGAAGAAGTGGTGACGTCAATCGGAACTGCAGTTGGACCAGAAGGCAATTTGCTTGATGCAACTGCAGAGCACTGTCGACAGTTGGTCTTGCCGTTTCCGGTCATCAGTAACGATCACTTAGCCAAGATCATTCACATCAATGAAGACGGTGAGTACTCGCACCTGCGCAGCATGGTGGTGAGTGGTCTGTACCGCGTTGCCGAAGGCGAATCAGGACTGCGTTCTGCACTTAGTCAGATATGTGCTGAAATCAGCACAGCGATTGACGAGGGTGTGCGAATTATTGTGCTCTCCGATCGGAACAGCGACGAAGTGTTTGCTCCAGTTCCGTCGCTCCTGCTCACAAGCGCAGTGCACCACCATCTCATTCGCACAAAACAAAGAACCAAAGTAGGTCTCATTGTTGAAAGCGGCGATGCGCGAGAAGTGCATCACATGGCACTGCTAGTCGGTTTTGGTGCTGGCGCCATTAATCCGTACCTTGCGTTCGAATCGATTGAGGATTTGATTGCGGCAGACGATGGTGCGGGAATGCACGGTCTTGGTGGAATGGAACCAAAGAAGGCAGTGAACAACTACATCAAGGCGGCAGGTAAGGGTGTGTTGAAGGTGATGTCGAAGATGGGCGTTTCGACGGTGGCTTCCTATACCGGGGCACAGATTTTTGAAGCTATTGGATTGAGTCACTCGTTTATTGATGAGTTCTTTACGGGAACGGTTTCGCGAATTGATGGAATTGGCCTCGAGCAGGTGAGTGCAGAAGTTGCAGCGCGTCACGCAATTGCGCATCCGCGCCGACCAGATCAACGTATTCACCGCAAGCTTGAACTTGGCGGTGAATACCAGTGGCGACGCGAAGGCGAACACCATTTGTTTAATCCAGAAACCGTGTATCGCCTGCAGCATGCAACACGGGCTGGTCGCTACGACCTGTTCAAGCAATACACGGCTGCAGTAGATGATCAATCAAAAGTGCTCACCACCTTGCGCGGGATGTTCCAGTTTGCGAGCGATCGCGATCCAATTTCAATAGATGAAGTTGAGTCAGTCGCAAGCATCGTGCAGCGCTTCTCAACAGGTGCAATGAGTTACGGATCAATTTCCGCAGAGGTGCATGAGACGCTTGCTATTGCCATGAATCGCATCGGTGCAAAGAGCAACACTGGCGAAGGCGGTGAGGATCCCGAGAGATATGAAGTCATGAGCAACGGCGATTCCAAGCGTTCAGCAATTAAGCAAGTTGCTTCGGGTCGATTTGGCGTGACAAGTGAATACCTCGTTAATGCTGATGACATTCAAATCAAGATGGCTCAAGGTGCCAAGCCGGGCGAGGGCGGTCAGCTGCCAGGACACAAGGTGTACCCATGGATTGCAAAGACGCGACATAGCACTCCTGGTGTTGGGCTTATTTCGCCACCGCCACACCACGACATTTACTCAATTGAAGATTTGAAGCAACTCATTCATGACCTCAAGAATTCAAATCCTGCTGCGCGAGTGCACGTGAAGTTGGTGTCCGAAGTTGGCATTGGAACGGTTGCTGCAGGTGTAAGCAAAGCGAAAGCTGACGTGGTGTTGATTTCTGGACACGATGGTGGAACTGGCGCTTCGCCTCTTACGTCGTTGAAGCATGCCGGTGTGCCATGGGAGCTTGGTCTTGCCGAAGCGCAGCAAACGCTGTTGCTCAACGGTTTGCGTGATCGCATTGTTGTGCAAGCTGATGGACAGATGAAGACTGGACGCGACGTCATCATCGCTGCACTACTTGGTGCAGAAGAGTTTGGTTTTGCAACGGCACCACTAGTGGTGAGCGGTTGCATCATGATGCGCGTCTGCCATTTGGATACTTGCCCTGTTGGCATCGCAACACAAAACCCAGAGCTACGTAAGAGGTTCAGCGGTAAGCCTGAGTTCGTTGTTAACTTCTTCGAATACATCGCTGAAGAGGTGCGCGAATATCTTGCTCAACTCGGTTTCCGAACATTGCAGGAAGCGGTTGGTTGTGTTGAAGCGCTCGATGTGAAGCATGCAGTGAACCATTGGAAGGCTCAAGGCCTCGACATTGAACCAATTCTTGTCTCACCGCAAAATCCGTACAACCAAACTCGACATCACTCTGTTGCGCAAGATCATGGACTGGTTGATGCACTCGACACGTCGCTCATTGCGCAGTGTGCAGACGCAATTCAGGCTGGTTCGGCAATCTCCATTGTTTCACCAATTTCAAATGTCAATCGCACAGTGGGCACCATGTTGGGAAGCGAAGTGACAAAGAAGTGGGGAGGCGCCGGTCTTCCCGACAACACCATTGCACTTCGTTTTGAAGGTTCGGCTGGACAAAGTTTTGGTGCGTTCATTCCGCGCGGAGTAACCATGCAACTCTTTGGCGACAGTAACGATCACGTTGGTAAGGGATTGTCTGGTGGCCGAATCAGTATTCGTCCAAGTAAGCGTGCAGCGTTTGCTCCCGAAGACAACGTGATTGCTGGAAACGTCGTTGGTTACGGTGCAACCTCGGGACAGGTTTTCATCAACGGCATTGTCGGCGAGCGGTTTGCTGTTCGTAACTCTGGGGCGACGCTGATTGTTGAAGGTGTGGGCGACCACGCATGCGAATACATGACGGGCGGTCGTGCAGTTGTGCTTGGTGCAACAGGTCGAAACTTTGCTGCGGGTATGTCGGGCGGCATTGCGTATGTATATGACATAGACGATCAGTTTGTTTCGCGCGTCAACCCAGAAATGGTCGACGTTTTGCCTCTTGACGAAGAAGATGCGCAGTGGTTACGCGACACTTTGCAAGAACACATTGCAATGACCGATTCACCACGCGCCAAACAGATGGTTGCGCAGTGGAGTGAGTGTTCAAGCAAGTTCGTCAAAGTGTTGCCGCGAGATTACGCGCGTGTCATGGCGGTTTTGGCGAAAGCATCAGCAGATGGTGTTTCGGAAGAGGAAATCTCTCGACGAGTGATGGAGTCAGTGCATGGGTGAGCCAACCGGATTTATGAATTGGGGAAGAGCGACGCCAAAGCGTCGTTCAATTCCTGTGCGCGTTACGGATTGGCGCGAAGTGTATGAACCCTTTGCGAAAGATGAATTGAATCATCAAGCAGGGCGTTGCATGGACTGTGGAATTCCGTTTTGCAACAACGGATGCCCACTCGGCAACCTCATTCCCGACTGGAACGACCTCTTGTACCGCGGACATTGGCGCGATGCAATTGAACGCTTACACGCCACAAATAACTTCCCAGAGTTCACTGGCCGCTTGTGTCCAGCACCCTGTGAGAGTGCGTGTGTTTTGGGAATCAACCAAGACCCGGTATCAATCAAGCAAGTTGAAGTTGAAATCATCGATCATGCATGGGATGAAGGTTGGGTGCAGCCGTTCATTGCCAGCACGAAAACGGGTAAGCGGATAGCAGTGGTTGGTTCTGGACCTGCCGGTCTTGCAGCAGCCCAGCAACTAACACGTGCAGGCCATGAGGTAGTTGTGCTTGAACGTGACGACCGGATCGGTGGATTGTTGCGCTATGGAATTCCCGAATTCAAGATGGAAAAGAAGTATCTTGATCGACGTATAGCGCAGATGCGCGAAGAGGGAACCGAATTTCGAACGAATGCTGCAGTTGGCGACAATGTCGATATTGACGTTCTTGTCGCTTCGCACGATGCAATTGTTTTGGCTTGCGGTTCAACCATCGCGCGCGATTTGCCTGTGCCAGGGCGTGAGTTAAGCGGTATTCATCAGGCAATGGAGTATTTACCTCTTGCCAACAAAGTGCAGCAAGGCGACATGCAGTCATCGCCAATTGATGCTCATGGCAAACATGTGGTGATTATTGGTGGCGGAGATACCGGCGCCGACTGTCTGGGTACTGCCATTCGTCAGGGTGCTGCATCAATTACTCAGCTTGAAATCATGCCAATGCCGCCAGAAGTTCGCGCAAGCAATAACCCATGGCCTCAGTGGAGTTTGATTTATCGCACTTCTTCTGCACACGAAGAAGGTGGAGAGCGTGTGTTTAGTGTCAACACTGAACGATTTATCGACGATGGAAATGGAAATGTGAAGGCACTTGTGCTCAACGAAGTGCAGATGGTGGATGGAAAGTTCGAAAACATTCCTGGCACCTCACGTGAAATTTCAGCAGATCTCGTGTTTCTTGCATTGGGTTTTGTTGGCCCAGACAAGGGAAGTTGGATCGAGCGATTGGGTGTCAATCTTGATGCTCGCGGCAACAT
>JBEGVD010000008.1:0-22700 GCA_041178585.1 Actinomycetota bacterium | reverse complement strand
GCAAGATGATTCCGCTTGCAACGGCAGTTATTGCACTACTGATCGTGATCACTTTTGCTGGCTTGTATCTAGACATCACGCAACCCTTCGGGTAGTGGCACACTGGTAACTATGAGTTTCGAGCGCCGCCAGACGAAGCAGATTCACGTAGGCAAGGTGGCAGTTGGTGGTGGAGCGCCGATCAGCGTTCAGTCCATGACCACCACGAAAACCTCAGACGTTGAAGGAACCCTGCAACAGATCTATGCGCTTGCTGCCGCAGGTTGCGACATTATTCGCTGCACGTGTAACGAAATTGAGGCCGCGGAAGGACTCGCACAGATCGTTCCACGTTCGCCGGTACCGATCATCGCCGATATTCATCATCAGTACAAGATGGCGCTCGCTGCACTTGAAGCAGGCGTGCATGGTTTGCGTCTCAACCCTGGCAACATTCGAAAGCCAGAGCACATTAAGGCAGTGGCAATGGAAGCGCGCGACCGCAATGTGCCAATTCGTATTGGTGTCAACGGTGGCTCACTTGACCCTGCGCTGTATGAAAAGCATGGTGGATTAACAGCCGAAGCAATGGTTGAGTCTGCATTGCAAGAAATCGCATATTTCCAAGAAGTTGATTTCGATCTCATCAAGATTTCGGTGAAGGCATCGAACGTGCCACTGATGGTTGAGGCATATCGCCAACTCAGCGCAGTTACCAATTATCCGTTGCACTTAGGCGTTACCGAAGCGGGTCCACTTCCAAACGGGCTCATCAAAGCAACTGCTGGAATTTCCACGCTGTTGCTTGAAGGTATTGGTGACACAATCCGCTACAGCCTCACTGCAGATCCTGTGGAAGAGGCACGCGCTGGTCGACAGCTGCTTGAGTCGCTCGGTTTGCGAGAGCGCAAGAACGTTGACCTCATTGCATGCCCAAGTTGCGGTCGCGCAGAGATTGACGTCATTGAAGTTGCCAATCGCGCTATGCGCGCATTTGAAGACAAGAAAATTCCACTGCAGATTGCGGTGATGGGTTGTGTAGTGAACGGCCCAGGAGAAGCGCGCGAAGCCGACTTGGGTATTGCCGCAGGCAACAAACGTGGTCACCTGTTTGTGAAGGGTCGCAATGTCGCTGTCGTGCCCGAATCTGAAATGGTTGAAGCACTAGTTGATTGGGCAACGTACATTCACGAACACGGTGTTGAAGCCGCAATTGCGCGCGTAGACACCACAATTGCCGAACGCGAAGCCGCAAAAGACCGCAACGCATTGCTCGAAGAAAAAGGCGAAGACGCCAATCATTCGACTGAAAAGATTGTGGAAATTCGCAAGACGATTTCCGGGAACTAACTCGTTAGTGAGTTCCCCAAGTGCGAAACACTGTCGCATTTCCAGACAGGGTAACCGACTCGCCATTTCGCAGAACTGCAGCCTGACCAGCATGCAGCGAAGTTGCATTTCCCGAAGTGCACACCAAGATTTCGGCGTCATGTGTTGCGCGTAATTCACGTGTTCCTGAAACATCAATGCGCTGTGTGCCAAAACGAGAGGTGGTCACGGGGTATTGCCACACACCTTGACTTATGTGTTCAGCTTCAATCAGTGGCGATGCAATGGCACTCATGTTGGCAACATGAAGAAACTCGTCAATGTTTACATTCTTCTGAGTAAACGCGGCGCGCACCACGTTGTCGGAAGAGGCCATCACTTCGAATCCGGTTCCACCTAAATACGCATGTACGTTGCCGGCCCCGAGGTACAGCGCTTGACCAGGTTGCAATTTCACGTGGTGCATGAGCAGAGCAACGAGGACTCCGCCGTTACCCGGATACATGGTGGCCAGGCGACCTGCCCATGCAGGCATGTGCAGCGGTAGTTGATGAGGCCCGGTGGTGAGTGCCCAGCGCACGCATTCGGCAAGTCCGTCGTCTGCAAGATGCTTTCCTAGTTCAGTCCACCCAAAGCGATTGCATAACTCAAGGTTTTCACCGTCGCTGCGAAAACCACAGATTGCTTCAAATGTTGAGATGGCAACAAGTAGCTCGGGTTTTGCGGAAGCATCTCGATAAATGCGCAGAGGTGAGTCAAGCGAAATTCCAATTTCATTCTCTTGTTGATACCCAGACTGCGCTTGTTCGTCGGTTGGATGCGTTTGCAACGACAAAGGTTTTGCTGCAGCAAGTATTTTTACAAGGAATGACAAGTCACCCGCATATTGCGAAAGTGGTTGATTGCCTGTTTGTGTTTTTACAAGTGATGGCCCAGAGCGATGTGTGCCAAACCACAGTTCTGCCCAAGGCTTCGCATCGGGTTCTACGCCGAGAAATTCGGGAATCGTTTGTTGATCGCCCCAGTCGTAATGATGAACTACTCCGCGAAGGAGTTGCATGGCATCTACTTCCCGTGAGCCTGCGCGACCAACTGTGGGCCGACTTGCGAAATTGGCGTTTCAATTGCGGTTCCAGCGAAACGATCGCGCACTTCAAGCATGCCGTTGGCAACGCCGCGACCTGCAACCACGATGTTAGGAACGCCGATCAGTTCTGCGTCTTTAAACTTCACGCCGGGAGAAATTCCCTGACGATCATCAAGCAGTACCT
This sequence comes from Actinomycetota bacterium, assembly GCA_041178585.1. Lineage (GTDB taxonomy): Bacteria > Actinomycetota > Acidimicrobiia > Acidimicrobiales > Ilumatobacteraceae > UBA3006. Next base: position 20,121 of record JBEGVD010000008.1, on the reverse strand, counting down.
TCAGACCCGCGCCTTCGAGTTCGGCTGCTAGTGATTCTGCTGCAGCGGTAATCGTTGCATCATCTTTGCCGGTAATCACAATGTGCACATCGAACGGTGAAACCTCAAGTGGCCAGCGCAAACCGCTGTCATCGTGCATCGCTTCTGCAATTGCAGCAACGGCGCGCGAAACGCCAATGCCGTAGCTGCCCATGGTGACGGTTTGCTGTTTGCCGTTTTTGTCGAGTACTTGCAGTCCGAGTGCCTCTGCGTATTTCGGTCCAAGCTGGAACACATGGCCAATTTCGATGCCGCGCTTAATGGTGAGTGCAGACCGACATGTTGGGCAAGTGTCGTCGTCGCGAATCTCGGCAACGTCAAGTGTTCCGTCAGCAGTGAAGTCGCGACCGTTTACCAAGTTCATGACGTGCTTGCCACGGCTGTCTGCACCGGTGATCCATGCGCTTCCCATAGCTACTCGCGGGTCGAGCATGAAACGAATACCCGAAGCATTGTTTGTTCCGAGCACTCCTGGTCCGATGTAGCCCTTTACGAGAGCAGTGTTGGCAGCGAAGTGTGATTCATCAAATGCTTCAACTTCAGCAGGAGACACTTGCGCTTCAAGTCGCTTCAAGTCGACTTCGCGATCACCAGGAACGCCGATTGCTAATGCTTCAAGTCGACCATCAGGGTGACGCAAGTTGACAACAACATTTTTCAAGGTGTCGGCAGCAGTCCATTGACGACTATTGAGTTGTAAGTCTTCACGCGCGTTAAACAAATCAACAAGTGTTTGAATCGTCGGAGTGTCTGGAGTGTCAACCACTTTCGCTGCAGCTACCGACGAAGCATCGACCGCATCAGCAACTCCCACACGCACTGCTTCAGTGTTTGCGGAGTAGTTGCAAGCGGTGCATTGCACGAATGTGTCTTCGCCAATGTCGCATGGAAACAAGAACTCTTCAGAAGCAGAGCCACCCATTGCGCCAGACATTGCCGACACGATGGCAAATGGCAAACCAAGACGCTCAAAAATTCGAATGTATGCATCGCGGTGTGCGTCGTAGCTGCGCTGCAAACCTTCTTGGTCAAGGTCAAAGGAGTATGAGTCTTTCATGGAGAACTCGCGACCACGCAACAAGCCCCCGCGTGGACGAGCCTCATCACGGAACTTGTTTTGAATTTGGTACAACCACACCGGTAAGTCTTTGTAACTGGAGTACAAGTCTTTTACGAGCAATGTGAACATTTCTTCGTGCGTTGGTCCAAGTAGGAAGTCAACTTTGCGTCGGTCCTGCAAGCGAAACAGGTTGTCGCCGTAATCGGTCCAGCGACCCGTCACCTCGTATGGTTCCTTTGGCAACATGGCGGGGAAGTTCACTTCTTGGGCGCCAATGGCATCCATCTCTTCGCGAATCACGCGAGACACGTTTTGGAATACCCGATAGCCAAGTGGCAGCCAGGTGTACCCACCAGGTGCCGCGCGACGGATGTAGCCCGCCCGAACCAAAAGGCGATGGCTCGGTACTTCTGCGTCGGCTGGATTGTCCCGCAGAGTGCGTACGAACAGGGTTGAGAGGCGTTGAACCACGTGCGAACCTTAGTTTACGGGGATATAATTTTTGATGTCCTTTGAAAGTCAGTGACTAAAAGGCGTGGGTTTCGACCCACGCCATTTGTTTTTCTAGGGACGGTTTAGGCAGCGGTTTTGCCAACCTTGATGGAAATCGGGGGAGCAAAACCCTTGAGAGTAGGGAGAGGAGGTTGAACATGTCGGTTACCCGTGGAAACGCTCAGTCGAGCCCTGTCATCGATCGTGTCACCGCACTCATCAATCCCATCGTGTCCGACCTCGGTCTTGACTTGTACGACATTGAGTATTCGGGTGGAATCTTGCGAGTCGTTGTCGACACGCAGCCTGGCGGCCCAGAAGGTGTCAGCCTCGACAATATTTCGCTGATCACGCGCTTGGTTTCGCGCGAGTTCGATCACAGTGATCCAATTCCAGGTCGCTACACACTCGAAGTGTCAAGCCCAGGTCTCGAGCGCACCTTGCGCGAGCCGCGTCACTTTCATCGTGAAGTGGGCAAAGTCATTGCCGTGAAGTTGGAGTCGCCACTCAATGGCGAACGCCGTGTGCAAGGCGATCTCATCGCTGCAAACGAAGAAGGAATCACCGTGCGTTTGGCTGATAAGGAAATGACGGAAGTCAACATTCCGTTTTCCATCATTGACCGCGCAAAAACAGTTTTCAATTGGGGTCCGGCGCCAAAGCCTGGCTCAAAGAAATCAACAGGTTTAACGAAATCGAATGAAGACGGAGGCAATGCATCATGAGCAATCTTGATATGACAGAAGCAATTCGCATGCTCGCCGGAGATCGTGGCATCTCCGTTGACTCGCTGTTGCAAGTGTTGGTAGAGGCACTGGCGACGGCATACAAGAAGCGTCCTGGCGCAGCAGAAGAAGTCATCGTGGGTATCAACCCAGAAAACATGGACATCACGTTCACGGCATACGACGTAGACGATGATGGCAACTGGATCAACGAGCGTGACGACACGCCAAACAAGGCAGATCTTGGTCGCATCGCAGCGCAAACATTCCGCCAAGTTATGAGTCAGCGCATCCGCGAAGTTGAACGCGATCGCAAGTTCGAGGAGTACGCAAACCGCGAAGGCGACATTGTGTCCGGCATCGTGCAAAAGACCGACACCAAGTACACCTTGCTCGACCTTGGTCGTGTAGAAGCATTGCTGCCGCAAGCCGAGCAAGTGCAAGGCGAAGTGCGCGAACCAAATGCGCGTCTCAAGGCGTACATCGTGGAAGTTCGCAAGACGCCGAAGGGCCCACAAATCGTGGTCAGCCGTACCCACCCAGGTTTGATCAAGCGTTTGTTCGAACTTGAAGTGCCAGAAATTGCCGATGGTGTTGTTGAAATTAAGGCTTGCTCGCGCGAACCGGGTCAACGCACCAAGATCGCCGTGTGGTCAAACGATCACAACGTTGACCCAGTGGGTGCATGCGTTGGTGCTCGAGGTGGACGCGTGCGCATGGTGGTTACCGAATTGCGCGGCGAAAAAGTTGACATCATTCCATTCAGCGAAGACGTTCGCGACTTCATTGCAAAAGCAATGTCGCCTGCAAAGGTCACTGAAGTTCGTTTGAGTCCAGACGGCACACAAGCCGACGTCATCGTTCCTGACTTCCAGTTGTCGCTTGCAATCGGCAAGATGGGTGTGAACGCAAACTTGGCTGCACGTCTAACCGGCGTTCGTCTCGACGTGAAAAGCGAAACGCAAGCAGCAGAAGAAGGTGGCGGTTCATACGTTCCAACTTCATCTGATGCAGCAGCGCCAGCAGCCGATTATGCAGAAGGTGAGTGGGTAACAAACCCAGAAACCGGCGCAATGGAATGGCATGCAGCAGATGGTTCGGTTGTAAGCCAAGAGCAGTGGGCAACCGACACGGGTTCAACTTCAACAAACGAAACTGAGGCGTAGTACTTGGCAAAGATTCTGCGCGTTCATGAGCTCGCTAAAGAGCTCGGCATGACAAATCAAGAGATTCTTGATTTGTGCGGCAAGTTAGGTGTTGGCGTGAAGACGCAATCATCAACCATCATCGATCAACAAGCCGACCGCGTTCGTGCGCGTGCAGAACGCGATGGTTTGAAGCGCGATGTGCAGCCTGAAGAACCAAAGCCTGTGAAGAAGGCCGCGAAGAAAGCGGCACCAAAGAAAGATGCTGAAGACGGCATAGATGCAAAGCCAGTAAAGAAAGCTGCGAAGAAAGCAGTTGCGAAGAAAGCAGTTGCGAAGAAAGCACCTGCAAAGAAGGCTGCCGCAAAGAAAACTGACGTTGCAGATGACGTAGTTGTTGAAACTGCAGATGAATCAACTCCGGCACCAATTGTTGAGTCGCGAGTAGCGCCAATTACTTCTGCTCGACCGGTAACCAGTTCTGCGCCAATTACTTCTGCCCGACCTGTTGCTAAGACAGCACCTGTTGTTACGCCGAAGCCTGCACCAGCACCTGCTCCAACTTCGGCTCCTGCACAGCAAAGTGATGCTGCTTCGCAAGCTCCTGCGGCCGAAGCTGCACCTGCGGCAACTACAGCTCCAGCGCCTGCTGCTCCTCGCCCTCCGCAGCCACCGCGTTTAGGTCCAAGTGGTCGTCCAATTCCGCCACCTCCTGGTAGCGGACGTCCAATTCCTCCTCCTCCTGGTCGTCCTGGCGGAACTCCTGGCGCCGGTCGTCCACCTATGGGTGGTCGTCCGGCTGGTCCGGGTGCTGGTGCACGCACAGGTCGCATTCCCGCAAGCGCACTTGGTCGTGGTCCTGTAGGCACCGGTGGACCTATGCGTCCATCTGGCCCTGGCACACGCGGACCTGGTGGTCCTGGTGCCGGTCGTCCTGGTGGTCCAGGTGCTGGTCGTCCAGGTGGCGGACCAGGTCGTCCTGGTGGTCCTGGTGCAGGTCGTCCAGGTGGCGGCTTCGGTGTCCCAGGTGGTCCTGGTGGTGGTCGTCCTGGTGGCGGTCCTGGTGGTCCTGGTGGTGGTCGTCCTGGCGGCGGTCCTGGCGGTCGCGGAAACGGACAACGCCGTTCACCAAAGAAGAAGTCACGTGCTCGTCGTCGTCAAGACTTCGATGAAATGTTGCCACAGGCAACCACGTCGTATTCGCAAAGCAATGCTCCAGTTCCTGAGGGCGTTGTCATTATCGAACGTGGTTCGTCGGCGCAAGAGTTTGCTCCAAAGTTGAATCGCACGTCAGCAGACGTTGTTCGTTACCTCATGGAGCACGGCGAAATGGTTACTGCAACCATGACGCTTGCAGATGAGCAAATGGAATTGTTTGCACTCGAAGTCGGCGCAGAAATTTTGTTGGTCGATCCGGGTCAGCAAGAAGAAATGGAACTGCAAGCGCTGTTCGACGACTCGGATGACGACACTCCAGAACTTCAGCAACCACGTTCACCGATCATCACGGTGATGGGTCACGTTGACCATGGTAAGACCACATTGCTCGACCGAATTCGTTCGGCAAACGTTGTCTCTGGTGAAGCTGGTGGAATCACGCAGCACATTGGCGCGTACCAGGTTGAAAAAGATGGCAAGTCCATCACGTTCATTGACACACCGGGTCACGCTGCGTTCACCAAAATGCGCGCACGTGGTGCTCAAGTCACCGACATCGTTGTGTTGATGGTTGCTGCAGACGACGGTGTGATGCCACAAACCATTGAAGCCATTAGCCACGCTCGCGCGGCTGAAGTTCCAATCGTTGTTGCAATTAACAAGATCGACAAAGACAACGCCGATGTTCCGCGTGTTATGGCGCAGTTGGCCGAAAACGAACTCACACCTGAAGCATGGGGTGGCGAAACTATCGTTGTGGAAATGGCTGCCCAAAGCGGTCTTGGTGTAGACGACTTGCTCGAGCAACTCAGTGTTGTCTCAGAAATTGGTGAACTCACTGCAAACCCAACGGGCCGCGCAAAGGGCATTGTGCTCGAAGCTCAGCTCGACATTGGTCGCGGTCCTGTAGCCACCGTTTTGGTGGACAAGGGAACCCTAAAAGTCGGCGACCCAATCGTTGCGGGCGCAGCATGGGGCAAAGTACGTGCTCTCATTAACGACAAGGGTCAGCAAATTAAAGAAGCTGGTCCGTCAACTCCTGTGCAGGTGCTTGGACTCAGTGCGGTACCTGGAGCCGGCGACGAGTTCCGCGCAGCACCAAATGAGAAGACCGCTCGTACGGTTGCCGAATCACGCGAACAGCGTTACCGCACATTGAACCAACGGGGCGATGCGCGAGTTCAACGTGGTGTGAAGTTGGAAGACATCTTCACTCAAATTCAAGCTGGCGAAGTTGCAACGTTGAATGTCATCATTAAGGCAGACGTTCACGGTTCGCTCGAAGCCGTAACGGAAAGCTTGCGTAAACTTGAGCGCGATGAAGTTCGTGCAGCGTTTGTGCACCGTGCTGTTGGTGCCATCACCGAGAACGACATTGCACTTGCCGCTGCAACTAACGCAACGTTGATTGGATTCAATGTGCGTCCAGACCGCAAGGTTCGCGACTTGGCCGAGGCTGAAGGCGTAGAAATTCGTACTTACGAAATCATCTACAAGCTCATCGAAGACATCGAAAAAGCCATGAAGGGCATGCTCGCGCCAGAGTTTGAAGAGGTGGTCACTGGCGAAGCAGAAGTGCGCGAAGTGTTCAAGTCTCCAAAGGTTGGCGCTATCGCAGGTTGCGTGGTTCGCACGGGTGTAATTACTCGTGGTTCGAAGGTTCGCTTCTTGCGCGATGGAACAATCATTTGGAAGGGCGCGATTCAATCGTTGCGTCGTTTCAAAGATGACGTTCGGGAAGTCCGTGAAGGTTTCGAATGTGGTCTCAGCTTGTCTGACTTCCAAGATTTGAAGCAGGGCGACCTCATCGAAACGTACGAGTTGCGCGAACTAGCTCGCGACTAACACAACCTGCACGACTAAGGTCTAGGCATGGCCGCAGATCTTGAGTTCTATTTCGACCCAGTTTGTCCTTGGGCATGGATCACGTCGCGCTGGGTGACCAATGTTCAACAGCTTCGCAACTATGAAGTGTCATGGAAGTTCATCAGTTTGCGAATGGTGAACGCCGAGCGTGGCTACGCAGGTAACTCGGTTTACGAACAGATCCACAACGCAGGTTTGGCTAGTTTGCGGGTTGCCAGTGCCGCCCGCGCACAAGGCGGTAACGCAAGTGTTGCCGCTGTGTACACGGCGTTGGGAAATGCGATCCATTTTGGTGGTCGTCGCGAAGAGCTGATGAACGATCCGAAATCATTCTTATTGTCAATCGTTGCTGATGCTGGATTGTCTGCGGATGTTGCTGCCGCGTACGAAGATTCAACACACGATGAAGTTATTCGTTACGAGACAGAAGCCGCACTCAGCCGCACAGGAAAAGATGTGGGAACGCCAATTCTCACCTTTAATCCGAAGTCTGCAAACGAGGCAAGCCTGTTTGGGCCAGTAATCTCTCAGGCCCCGAAAGGCGATGAGGCTGTGAAGTTGTGGGATGCAGTGCAGACCATTGCCGAATCTGGTGTCGCCGAAATCAAGCGCTCGCTACGTGCCGCACCACAGTTCGACTAGAGGCCAAGATGAAAGTTGTCTACACCGAAGCGCACTTGGGTCATAACCCACAGGAAGAAATTGCGGAGTCTGGGTCGCACTCACCGCACGAACACACTGCTCGTGCTGAAAACATTCGCGAGGTGTTACAGGCCGACAAGTCCATGCAGTTTCTTTCACCAACGCAATGGGGTGTTGACCCGATTAACGCTGTTCACAACCCTGGCTTGAACAACTTTCTGAATACCGCGTGGGTCGATTATCAGCGCGAAGTTCGACCAAGCAGGGAAGTGGTTCCAGACTTTTTCTATCGCCCGTCCATGCGTGAAGCCATGTCGCAGCTGGAGGAACCAACTGCAGCAAATGCTCGTCTGGGTTGGTGGTGTTTCGAGACCACGACACCAATTACCCAGGGTTCATACGACGCGGCGCGTGGTGCGGTAGACACCGCGCTCACGGCAACGCAACTGGTGCTCAGTGGAGACAAGTTTGCATACGGGTTGTGTCGTCCACCAGGACATCATGCAACAACCGATTTGTACGGCGGGTATTGCTTCTTCAATAACGCTGCAGTTGCGGCTCACTACGTGGCATCAACTACTGGCGCAAAAGTAACCGTGCTCGATGTGGACTATCACCACGGCAATGGCACACAGCAAATCTTCTACGGTCGCGACGACGTGCAGTACGTTTCGCTTCACGGCGACCCACGTCGCGCATACCCGTACATCACCGGGTTCGCTGATGAACTGGGAGAGGGCAAGGGTCGCGGTTCAACCACCAATATTCCGCTCGCTGCAAAAACCGATGATGAGATGTTCCTTGATGCGCTCGACAAGTCATGCGAAGCAATTGAAGCTTTTGGTCCTTCGTTGCTCATCGTGTCGTTGGGTCTCGACACGTATGTCACCGATCCAATTTGCGACCTGGCAGTAACTCGTGACGGTTTTGCCCGCAGTGGGGATCGCGTGCGCGGGCTTAACCTGCCAACTGTGGTGTTGCAAGAGGGTGGCTACGACTTGGCGAACCTTGGCCTCAACGTGCAGGCGTGGCTGCACGGTCTTGAGTCATAACGACTGAAGTCTGTTCAGCAGTTCCTGGGGTGAGCCTTTGCACTCTTCAAGTTCATCGGCGTTGAGAACGAGATGAACACCTAACTGATTTCTCCCAAGAACGATTGGATACTGTCCGTTCGCGGCTTCCGTTATGTCTGCTGGTGCGTCATTGATGTGAAACGTGATGAACGGAACAGGTAGTGCGGATTCACAGTCTTGCCATTCTGTTCGTTTTGTAAACAGTCCATGCGTAATGTCGCAAAGCGAGCAATGACGTAGGCCTAAGCGGGCGCCTATCCAGTATGAAACTTCACCCAACACTGTTGATTCGGCGTTGTATACGCCAATAAATTCTGAGAATTGACCTGAAGAATCGGTCATGGTTTGCACCGGTCGCTGCAATAGCGAACCTGTTCCCAATCTTTCGCCCATTTCTTCCGCCACTCGAACGGGCGGTTGCAGGTTGCACATGTTTTGGGGGCGAAACCATTCTTGGTTTGGGCAACACGACTCATATCTGTGCAGAGTAATTCATGGTCAAGCCGATTGCTTTACGCTGAAGCAATGAGTTTGCCGACAATTTGGGTCTTCGGCGACCAACTGAATCGTGGGATCGGCGCATTGGCTGGTGCGACACCGCTAACGCATCGGGTGCTGTTTATCGAATCAACTTCAAAAATTGCATCACGCAAGTGGCATGTTCAGCGCGCCCATTTCATCGTGGCTTCAATGCGCAAGTTTGCTAGCGAATTGTGTACTGAAGGATTTCAGGTTGATTACCGTTTCGCTGATTCAATGCGCGACGGGTTTGATACCCACGTTCTTGAATTTCAACCGTCTGAGGTGATCGCTACCGAGCCGAATAGCTATGGCGCTCGCCAGATGGTTGCAGGGCTCGGAGTGCGAACCGTTCCATCAAATCAATTTCTCTGTCACCCCGATGAGTATCAAACGTTTCTGGGGTCTCGCAAGACAATCAAGATGGAAGACTTCTATCGCTGGCAACGCAAGCGTCTGAATGTGTTGATGGATGGCAACGAACCAGCTGGCGGTCGATGGAACTTTGACGAAGAGAATCGCCAGCCACCACCCAAGACCGGTCACGATCGCTGGCCCGAACCGCAGCGGTATGAGTTAGATGAAGTAGACCGAGTCGTTCTTGAGTCGGTGCAGAAGCATTGCTTTGGCAAGTTGCCCGAAGGTCAATGGGCCACCACGCGAGATGGCGCGCTTACTCGTTTGCGATTCTTTATTGATCATGTGTTGCCAATGTTTGGTGAACATGAAGATGCGATGCTCAAATCCAACTGGCACCTTGCGCATTCGTTGCTGTCGCCGTATCTCAACGTTGGTTTGCTGCTGCCTGGGGAAGTGGTGAGTGCTGCAGAAACTGCATTCCAAGAAGGAAAAGTTCCGATGAATTCGGCAGAGGGGTTCATTCGGCAAATCATCGGCTGGCGCGAATACATATGGAATTGTTACTGGCAGTGGATGCCTGAATACGCGCAGATGAATTCCCTTGGTGCAAGCAAAGATCTTCCACCAATGTTTACTAACCCTGCGAAAACTTCTATGGCGTGCATGAAGTCGGTGCTCACAGGCGTAAATGAGCGGTCATACTCTCACCACATTGAACGGCTTATGGTGCTCGGTAATTTTGCGCTTATTGCAGGCATTGATCCACAGCAGTTCACACGCTGGATGTGGAACAGTTACATCGATGCCGCCGAATGGGTCATGGTTCCCAATGTGATTGGTATGTCGCAATATGCAGACGGGGGAATGCTCGCCACAAAGCCTTATGCCAGTGGCGGCGCATATATCGATCGCATGAGTGATCACTGCAAAGGTTGTGTGTATGACCGGAAGAAACGCACGGGCGACGACGCGTGCCCATTCACCGTGCTGTATTGGGATTTTTTCTTGCGCCACCAAGAGCGGTTCGTGAAGAATCCGCGTGTTGCTCGGCAGGTTCGTGCAGCCCAGCAACTGCAGGACAATGAAGAGTTACAGGTTGTTGCGGTGAAGATCTTGAAAAAGTTGGATGTTGGAACGGTCTAAATCGACTTAAGGTCGTGAATCACCTGTTTCCAGCGTGCAGGGTCACTTGAATACGGTGCATAAAAGCTCAACCGATCAATCACATCGCCATATCGTTTGTTCAGTTCTGGTGCAATCTGTTCTGGCGACCCGACAACTGCAAATGTGTTCAGAATTTCGTCCGTAATGAGATTGCCCATTTCCTCCCATTTACCAACTTTGGAAAGCGAATTCAACTGACCTTGTAGGTCTCCCCATCCATGCAGTTCGAGAACGCCGCTATACGCGGGAGTGCTTCCATAAAACGCAATTTGTTGACGAGTGCCAGCTGCTGCAGTGTTCATTTCTTCATTGTTGGATCCCGTCACGACAAAACTTGGACCCACAATTTCAAAATTGTCCATTGTCTTACCGGCTTTAGCGCGACCTCGAGCCAACGCGGGAAGCGTCACTTCACGTAAGTAGCGCTCGGTGGTGAATCCGTGGCAGATAAATCCGTCGCATACTTCGCCTGCAACCTCGGTCATCAGTTCGCCAACGCCAGCAAGGAAGATTTTTGGAACCCCAAAGTTGCCTAAGTCACGTTTGTCGGGAGTGAAGAACGGCGTCATCAATGTGTGGGTGTAAAACTCACCACGAAACTGCAACGGTTCGCCGGTGAGCCACGTTCCCCAAATGGCCCGTATTGCTTGAATCATCTCACGCATGCGCGGAGCAGGGTGGCTCCATTCCATGCTGAATCGCTTGGTGATATGTGGCTTTATCTGGCTACCAAGCCCCAATATGAATCTGCCTTGGGAGTACGACTGCAAGTCCCAGCCAATGTTTGCCAAGGTCATGGGGTTGCGTGCGAAGGCAACTGCAATCGATGTGCCAATTTCGAGTTGCGAAGTGTGTTCTGCAGCAAGCAACAATGGGAAGAACGGGTCGTGTGCGGTTTCTGCAGTCCATCCACCTGAATACCCGGATGCCTCTAAAGATTGTGCAGAACTTGCCGCATTGCTGAGATTGCTTGAAATTCCGCCGTCAAGTTTCATGCGTGAGCACGTCGTAAATGGAGGAGATGCAATCCGTCAAGAGTGAGCGCCGATTCCGACGTTGGCAACTTCCTGCAATGTTCCCAGTCGTTCTCAATTTGTTGAGCGGTTGAAAGGAGAAGCGGCAAATAGCGCTCGCGCACAACCTCTTTGCCAACCTCGGAGGTGTGTGTACCCAGACCGATCGCTGCAACCACGCGACCATCCTCTCCGCGAATCGGAGCGGCAATTGCTTGCACGCCATATTGCAAGTCTTCGTCGCTTTCGGCCCAGCCCTGCTCACGCACAAGCTTCAATCGAGGGCGTATTTGATCAGCCGTAAAGCGAGCGCGAGGAATGAACATCGACAGCGATGGCGTGCAGAGAACGTCATGTAGTTCTGAATCGGGAATAGCGGCGAGAAGGACCCTCCCAAGTGCAGTACTTGCAGATGGCAGTCGCGCACCAACTGTCACGCCAACGCTGACAATTTTTGGTACCTCTACGCGACCGGTGTACACAATGTCGCTGCCATCAAGTTCGGCAAGCGAGATGGTTTGGTCAACTTCCTTGGAGAGGTTTTCCATGTGAGGCTTTGCTGCCCCATACAGGCCAAGGGCTGAAACATAGGCCATGCCCAGGTCAACCACCTTTGGGGTGAGCGAATACCGATTGTCCTGGCTGCGCACGTAGCCAAGTTCTTCCAATGTGAGCAACAGGCGAAGCACGGTTGGCCGAGCAAGCAGTGTGCGCTCCGAAATTTGAGAAATGGTTTGCTTCACGTGAAGGCGATTAAAAGATCGAATGACTTCGAGTCCTCGAGCCAGCGCTTCAACGAAATCCTTCTTAGAACTATCTTGCATACAAATCCCCCGAAGTTGTGACGCTTACCTCACAGTAGCCTCACTAGGGGGCTAGTCCGTTTGGTTATCCCTCAGGAACTGTTCGAGTTCGGCAGCCAGTTCATCACCACTTGGCAGTGGTCCTCCGCCGAAACCCGAAGTTGGAATGCCGTTGTCGCTATGCGTGTTGTCGAAGGCGGTTTCTAATTGGGAAAGCATGGCTAAGTGTTCGCTGTTGCCACGAACTAATTCGTCTAGTCGCTCGCGTTGCGCGCTTGCCTGCTCGAGGAGTCCCTCGCCGTTAATAGAGATGCCACCGGTGTCGCAAACCGCTGCAATGAGGGCGGCCGCCGCTGCGGGATAACTCATGGAAGCCACATAGTGGGGTACCTGGGCCCAAAGCCCAACAGACTGAATTCCGGCATTGAACATTGCTTGCTCGAGAACGGCTTCCATGCCTGCGGGTACGTCCACTGAACTCTTGATGAATGGAAGTAGCGACGAAAGATGTGCATCGGGTGAAGTGCATGAAATTTTCACAGCACGGGTGTGCGGTGTGGCAATGGGGTAGGCGCCCATTCCCAACATGCGACGCACGTTCAGTTTCTCGCTCAGCTCAACAACGCATTGAGCGAAATGTTGCCAACGCGAGTCTGGCTCTGGGCCAGTGAGCAACAGAATTGGTTCATTCTTTGTGTCGTGACCCACCATGATGCGTGGAGCAGACCAGTCAAGTTTGGTAATCACCCCTTCGCGCAGTTGCATAAGCGGACGTCGAGCGCGGTAATCCACAAAGGTGTCGCCATCAAACTCGATGAGCGGGATCGCGTTTGTTTCGGTGATTAAGGCTTCCATTGCTGCTGCAGCCGCAGCGCTTGCATCGATCCAGCCGGTCATCATGGCAACCAAGATTGGTTGCTTCAATTCAGGTAGTTTTCCGTCGAAATCGGGGGAGATTGTGTAGTCGGTCATTCCACGCGTCAGTGTAGGCGCGAAAGCAACTGCTCGGCTTTTTCTGCAGCAGTTTCTACTTGTGTTTTAAATGCATCAAATGCTTGTGGGTCATGTTCGCCCATTGCTCCAGAAATGTAACGGGCATATACGCCTTCAATAATGCATGCCAATTTCCAATACGCAAACGACACATAAAAATCTAGGTGTGAAATGTCACGGCCAGATACCTGTGCGTAGCGTTCTGCAAGTTGTTGGCGATTCAGAAAGCCAGGAGCAGTGGTGGTGGCGAAATTGTTTGCGCCAGCATCGTCGTCTGGGCCTGTCCAGTAGACCATCAACAGTCCAAGGTCGGCCATTGGGTCGCCAAGTGTGCACAGTTCCCAGTCCAATACGGCAGCGATATTGCCTTGTGCATCAATCATGCAGTTGTCGAGGCGATAGTCGCCGTGCACGATGGTTGCCGGTCCTTGTGCGGGAATGCGCTTGAGCAATGCGTCATGCACTCGATCAATGGCTGGAAGCTCACGAGTTTTTGATGCGTTCCATTGGCCATACCAACGCTTCAGCTGTCGCTCGATGTAACCCTCGTGACGTCCAAGTTCGCCTAGCCCAACTTCGGCAGGAATTACTTGGTGAATTTTTGCCATCGTGTCTATAAGTGAATTGCTCGCATGTAGACGTGTTGCTTCGGTTAGGTCGCGCCGAGCGGTTTCGTTGTCGCGAATAATCAAACCGTCCACAAACAACATCACATAAAACGGTGCATCGTTTATTTCAACGTCGGTACACAACCCAAGTGCTGGTGCTACCGGAACTTGTGAGTTATGAAGAGCAGAAATGATCCGGTGTTCACGACCCATGTCATGTGCGCTGGCAAGTGCGTGGCTGAGCGGTGGGCGTCGCAGCACATAGCGGTTACCCGTCGCGTCAGACACCTTGAACGTGAGGTTTGAGTGGCCACCTGCAATCAAGTCAAAAGTAAACGGCGCGGTTGCCCCAGCAATGTTTGCAGTTAGCCAAGCCGAAACTCGGTCCTCGCGTATTCCAGCGGGCACTGATTGAGGCGAATCCATCACCGTCAAACTAGTCATTCTCCACATCATTTACGAAGCCAAACTGGACGTTGGCGGTAGCGTTCCGATCATGGCTATTGACGTCACCGATGCAACATTTCAGGTTGAAGTACTAGATCGTTCCAATTCGGTTCCCGTTATTGTCGATCTGTGGGCTCCCTGGTGCGAGCCGTGCAAAACACTCGGACCCATTTTGGAAAAGCACTGTGATGCCACGAATGGTCAGGTGGTGTTAGCAAAAGTCAATGTTGATGAAAATCCGTCTATTTCCATGGCCTTTCAAGTGCAAAGCATTCCTGCCGTCTTCATCTTGAAAGATGGTGCAGTGATGGATGGGTTCGTTGGTGTGAAGCCCGATCATGCGATTAAAGAAATTGTTGAAGCTCTGATTCCGTTGGGTGAGGCTGCGCTGCAACCGGGGGTTGAGGTTGCTTCTGAACCTGAACCATTCGTCATTAATGACGATTTCGACAATGAACTTGCAGGTTTGCTTCCGCAAGTGAAAACCGATGAAGTTGCTAAGTCTCGATATCTCGAGATTCTTGACATCATGGGCTCTGATGACCCGCGCACGGTCGGGCATCGCAGAAAACTGACTGCACAACTGTTTTAAGGTCGCACACATGTAGCCGTGTATCAGCGGCTCATTGAACGAATACATTGGTTCGGACTTCGTCGTGTTATCGCCAGTGCATGTGCGGTCTTGGCAGTGTCAGTTGGTGCTTGGTGGATCGTGAGAGTTCCTCCCGTTCCTGTGGAATCCAGCATGTCATTTACGAGTACCTCACTTGCTCAAAATCAGACCTCTTTGCTAGGGGTCGAACAAGCAACTGCTTTAAGCATCGTCGTGCATGTTGCTGGTGAAGTGAAAAGTCCTGGTGTGTACGCATTGCCAAATGGCGCACGCATGGTTGACGCAGTAGCTGCTGCAGGTGGAGCAACTGCGCGCGCCGACTTAGAGATCATTAATTTGGCAACGCCACTTACTGATTCGTCGCAGATCTATGTGCCTGCAAAGGGGGTGACGGTACGCCCCAGCCTTGCGCGTCCTCTGCCAGGTGTAAACGGCGTAGTAGCAACACCAGGTGCATCGAGTGCAAGTGGCATTGTCAACATCAATCGTGCATCTGTGTCAGAACTTGATTCGCTACCAGGCGTTGGTCCTGCGACTGCACAAGCAATTGTCGACTACCGAATGGCAAATGGCCCATTTGGATCACCTGAAGATTTATTGAATGTAAAAGGAATCGGCCCAGCGAAGTTTGAGGCAATGCGGAAACTTGTTGGGGTGTGAATGCGAAATTACAAAGCGCCAAGCACAACAGTGCTGATGGCCAACGAAAGCAACGCACCTACCCAAATGCCAATTGCAAAAGGTCGAAATTCTTGGATCCATTCGGGCCATCCCGATACGGCTTTACGCGTTGCGCGAAGTGCTGAAACATGTCCGACAGCGAACCACAGCGCCACGCTGAGAAAAAATGCAAGTAGGTATGCCGTGTTTGAAGTAACGGCGGGTACTCCGAGCATTGGCAGTACCGGTAAAGCAATGAGCAAGAGCAAAAAGCCAAGCACGCCAAATAGCGAACCGGGAAGCGCTCCAAGGAGCAAGCCGAAAAGAGCGATGGCAATCGAGGTGCCTACTGCAATTACACCGCCACGTTGGCGAACCTGCGTGCGGTGAAAAACAATCCCGTCGTGCATCACCCTGTAATTGTACGAGCATCTACCGGATTTTCTGGGCTATTGCATCGACGTTTAGTCATGTTGTGCATATGCGCAGGTGCACTTTTTGCGCATGGTTGTTTCCAGTGGTCGCAACTGCATGCTGGGAGTAACGAGCCATGGAGTGGTTATGCCCGAGTAGTTGAAGACCCGGTGGCAAAATATGGTGGCACCCAAGTTGTGCTCCACATTGAAGGGAAGCGTTATCTTGCGTTGGCTCATGCAATGGCTGGTAGGCGTTTGTTGTCGAGCGAGGCAGGAAATATTGTCCATGTAGAAGGCGAACGTGTGTCGATGCCGAGCAATGCAACAATGCGTTATGCGCCTCGACACATAGTTGGAACGTTCTCCGTTGATTTTGTGGGTGAAAGAATCTCTCCTGCGTCTCCGCTTTTTCGCAGTGCCA
The DNA here is from genome assembly GCA_041178585.1 of Actinomycetota bacterium. Taxonomy (GTDB): domain Bacteria; phylum Actinomycetota; class Acidimicrobiia; order Acidimicrobiales; family Ilumatobacteraceae; genus UBA3006. The sequence goes on along the minus strand of JBEGVD010000008.1, from coordinate 3,904 downwards.
ACAAAGCACGCTCGATCATGCTGCGTGCGGCGCAGCAAATGCCACGCGAAGACGCGGCCTTATTCATGGGCCTTGTGATTGGCGATGATCGTGCACAACCGCGGGCAATGATTTCATCATTTCGCAAGTCTGGGCTCTCACATCTCACCGCAGTTTCTGGTCAAAATGTTGCATTCGTATTGGCTGTATTCGGCGTGTATATCAATCGAGCGCGCACGTGGTGGAGGCTTGGGTTAACGCAGTTTCTTCTGATGTGGTTTGTGGTCATGACGCGAGCAGAACCTTCGGTGCTCCGCGCGGCAATGATGGCCGCAATGTCGTCTGTGGCATTCGCGCGAGGCAGAGATCTCTCGGCACAAAAAGCTTTGCTGTATTCAGTTGTGGTCCTGCTTTCAATTGATCCGCTTCTTATCTTGTCCATTGGCTTTTGGATGTCTGCGTTAGCCACATGCGGGTTGATCTTTGTTTCGCCGAGGGTGAAGAAATTTCTGCACGGGCCAAAGTGGATTATCGATCCGCTCGCCACAACGCTTGGTGCTCAAGTTGGTGTACTGCCTATTTCGCTGTTGGTGTTTTCATCTGCTCCTGCAATTTCGCTTGTCACCAATTTGCTCGCCGTGCCGGTGGCAGGGTTTGTCATGCTTGCTGGATTGCCAGTTGCGTTCATTTGCGGGCTGTTGATCACGCTCATCGGTCCGGCCGTAAGCCCACTGTGTGCAGTTGCGATGTTGCCAATTCAATGTGCAACTCGCTGGGTGTGGTGGGTTGCAGTGGTGGGTGAGCGCATGTCTCCGCATGGAATGGCGAACGTGTTGTTGTGGCTGATTTGGGGTGTTTTTCTTGTGGTGCTACACCGATCTGCGAGAATGCATACGTGACGGTGTATCTCATTACTGGCAGCGATTCGCGTTTAGTCTCCGCGAAACTCACCGACCTCACTACCGAACTCATCGGCGATGGCGATCGCAACACCATGTTTGAGAGCCACGATCTCGAATCGGTCACTGCCGATGAGCGTGAATCTGCAATTGCAAATGCTGTTATGGGTGCCCAAACCGAGTCGTTGTTTGGCGATCAACGAGTGGTGGTGCTTCGAGGTTTGCAAGAAGCAACAGTCGATCAATTGAAACCCTTGGTCAAGTATCTCGAGCGTCCACTCGAAGTAACGCACTTGGTTATTACCGCTGAAGGCAAATTAGCCAAGTCCACAACAGACGCGTTGAAGGCCGCAGGCGCAACAACGTTTAATACCTCGCCGCCAAGTCGAAAGAATGATTTGACCACGTGGTTTATGGAGCAGTTCACCGAGGCGGGTCTCAAACTCGACTCTGCTGCAGTGGCCTCAATTATCGAGTGGCTCGGGCAAGACCAAGCACGACTGCCATCACTTATCGACGTGCTGTCGTCAACGTATGGCACGGCAAAGAAGCTCAGCAGTTCAGATGTCGAACCGTTTCTAGGCGATCAGGGAAGCGTGTTGCCGTGGGACTTAACCGATGCCATTGATAAGTCCGATTCAAATACCGCGCTTGTTATGTTGCGACGCATGTTGCGCAGCGGCGAATATCACCCCTTGCAAGTCATGTCGCTTTTGCATGGTCACTACACAAAACTGATGAAGCTCGATGGCCCCGATGTGCGCTCCACTCAAGACGCCATGACGCTGATTGGTTCAAAGAGCGACTTCCAGGCCAAAAAGTATTTGAGTACGTATCAGCGCATGGGCTCGCGCAACATTTCATCGGCCGTGCAGTTGCTTGCTCGCGCAGATATCGACCTGCGCGGAGGCAAAGACTTAGAAGAAGAACTGACGATGGAAATTTTGATTGCTCGACTCTGCCGTTTAGGCGGAGGAGCACAGCGAGTTACTTCGCGGCGTTAATCTTCTTCATCAGGCGGCTCTTCTTGCGAGCTGCCGTGTTTGGGTGAATCACACGCTTTGCCGATGCCATATCGAGGCGCTTTACAGCGATACGAAGAGCTTCAGGGTTGTCATCGGTACCGATGGTGTCAACAGCATTCTTGATCCGGGTGCGAACTTCGCTCTTGGTTGCGCGGTTGCGCAAGGTTGCCTTGGCGTTGGTGAGAATTCGCTTCTTTTGGCTCTTGATATTTGCCACTTCGAGTAACCGTCTTTCGTTCTGTTGTTCCGTGAATTTCGGGACTCTTTAGGCTAACAGCGACACCCGCGAGCCCCCAACTGTAGAATTTGAGGGCTGAAGCGTCGTTTCTCACCCCAAACCAGCGGCCCAGCAGAACAGCATCGCCCACATGGATCTCGCCAACATCCGCAATTTCTCGATCATTGCCCATATCGACCATGGCAAGTCGACCCTCTCTGACCGCATTTTGGAGATCACTGGGGCAGTGCAATCGCGCGACATGCGTGCTCAATACCTGGACAGCATGGACTTAGAGCGTGAGCGCGGAATCACCATTAAGGCGCAAAATGTTCGCGTGCCATGGAAAGACAATTGGTTGCACCTCATTGACACTCCGGGTCACGTGGACTTTGGTTACGAAGTGAGTCGGTCGCTTGCAGCATGCGAGGGAGTGGTGTTGGTGGTGGACGCTGCACAGGGTATTGAAGCACAGACTCTTGCCAACTGTTACCTAGCACTTGAAAGTAATTTAGAAATTGTTGCAGTGTTGAACAAGATTGACTTGCCAGCAGCAGACCCCGATCGCTACGCAATGGAGATTGAAAAAGTATTGGGTATTCCTGCCGAAGACATTTTGCGAATTTCCGCAAAGACCGGTGTTGGTGTTCCCGAATTGCTTGATGCAGTCGTGGAGCGCATTCCTGCGCCGAAGGGCGACATTGATGCGCCGCTACAAGCACTAATTTTCGACTCCCAGTACGACACGTACCGCGGAGTGGTGTCAAGTGTTCGTGTCATGAACGGTCGCATGAGCAGCGGCAGCAAGTTGTTGTTTATGCAAACGAAAGCAACCCATGAGGTTTTGGAAATTGGTGCGCGAATGCCGGTGCCAACTCCGGTAGCAGAACTTGGGCCAGGTGAAGTGGGTTATCTCATCGCTGGAATTAAAGATGTTGGTGAAGCACGAAGTGGTGAAACCGTAACGACTTTCCTCGATCCTGCAAAAGAAGCACTCGATGGCTATCTCGATCCAAAGCCAATGGTGTTCTGCGGACTATTCCCAATTGATGGCGACGATTTCGAAAACCTTCGTGAGAGTTTGCAACGCTTGAAACTGAACGACGCATCAATTACCTACGAACCAGAATCATCTGGCGCACTCGGGTTCGGATTCCGATGTGGATTCCTTGGTTTGTTGCACATGGAAATTGTGAAAGAACGACTTGAGCGTGAATTCAATCTTGCACTCATTGCAACTGCTCCTTCGGTGGAGTACATGGTGCACCGAACAGATGGTCAGGTACTGAAAGTGGATAACCCTGCAGACTTGCCACTCCCGAACTACATCGCCTCAATTGAAGAACCGTTTTTCCGGGTCAGCATTATTACACCAAAGGAATACACCGGGTCGCTCATGGAACTGTGCCAAGAGCGCCGTGGCGAATTGATCAAGCTGGAGTATTTGTCACCGGAGCGAGTGGATATGCAGTACACAATGCCGCTCGCAGAAGTTGTTGTGGATTTCTTTGATCAATTGAAGAGTCGTTCACAGGGTTATGCCAGCTTGGACTATGAACTTGCTGGCTATCGACCAAGCGATCTGGTGCGTGTAGATATTTTGCTTAATGCATTGCCAGCCGATGCGTTCAGTACCATCGTGCACCGCGATAAGGCCTACAACTACGGCAACCGCATGTGCGGAAAATTACGCGAGCTCATTCCAAGGCAAATGTTTGATGTGCCTATTCAGGCGGCAATTGGTGGCCGCATCATTGCCCGCGAAACGGTGAAAGCAAAACGTA
>JBEGVD010000007.1:0-8249 GCA_041178585.1 Actinomycetota bacterium | reverse complement strand
CCATGCGCTCCCACACTTCCTGCTGCAAGAAACGGTCACGCATACGAATACTTGCTTCGAACGCGAACTCTTGACGATCCTTAATTTCTGCATCCGACATTCCGTCGTATACCTCTTTAAGGCTGAGTACACCGAAAGCAACGTGACGTGCTTCGTCACTCATGACGTAGCGAAGCAACTTCTTCAACAACGGCTCTCCGGTCAGTTCGTGCATGTAACCAAATGCAGCAAGTGCAAGACCTTCAACCATGATCTGCATTCCGAGGTACGTCATGTCCCAACGGCTGTCTTTAATAATGTCGTCAAGCAACATTCCCAAGTGAGCATTCACTGGATACATGCCGCCAAGTTTTTCATTCAAGTACTTCGCGAACACTTCTACGTGACGAGCTTCGTCCATTACTTGAGTTGATGCATACAACTTTGCGTCATACCAAGGAACGGTCTCCACGATTTTTGCCGTGCAAATAAGAGCGCCTTGTTCGCCGTGCAAAAACTGCGACAGCATCCAACGGCGACCTTCAATGCCAAACTCCAACCATTCCTTGTCGCCCCACTTAGCGAGAGGTGTGCCGGAGTAGAACGCTGGATCAATTCCTGCACCGATTGCTGCTTGGTCTGCTGCAATGGTTCGCTCAATGTCAACTTCGGTTTCCCATGGAAGATCTAATTCACCGTTCCACTGACCAGTCTTTGCTTTTTCATACAGCTTGCGTAGTGGCGGACGCGCCAATGAGTAGTCCCAGGTGAAAATGGTTTCACCGCCACCCTGTACCGAGTGACTCTTTGCATTCGGATCAGTATTACGAACACTGAGAATTGCCTCAATGTCGTTGATTTGATCGCGGCCAATGATGTGTTCGTTGCTGTTATGCGTAACGGTCATAAGCCTCAGCGTATAACGCCATTTCGCCTCAAGTAGTGTTGGGGCGCTGGCCAGGCATCCGCCCGCCAGATCCAACCGTAAGAAAGGCATATTTCATGCGTAAATCCCTTATTGGTCTGCTCGCAGTAGCAGGCCTCACCTTGTCGGCCTGTGGCGGAAGCAGTGAATCTTCTGACACCACCGCAGCAGCAGGCACCTCGGGCAATGAATGCACCTCAGGCAAGACACTTGCTGAAGGCACGCTCACCATTGGCACTGGCAACCCAGCATTTAGCCCATGGGTAGAAAACGATGCTCCAGAATCAGGCGAAGGTTTCGAAGCAGCAGTTGCATATGCAGTAGCAACGCAACTCGGATTCTCCACCGAAAACGTTTCATGGGTTCGCACCAGCTTTGATGAAGCAATTCAGCCAGGCGCAAAAAACTTTGACTTCAACTTGCAGCAGTACTCCATCACCGACGAGCGTAAGCAAACTGTTTCGTTCAGTGATCCGTACTACACCACCAACCAAGCAATCGTTGGTTATGCAGACTCAGCAGCAGCAAGCGCAACAACCGTTGCCGAGTTGCAAGGTTTGAAGTTTGGCGTGCAGTCAGGAACCACCAGCTTGGAGTTTTTGAACACCGTGGTCATGCCAACGAACGAGCCTTTTGTATACGACGACAACGCAGCTGCAAAAGCTGCGCTTGAGGCAAAGCAGATCGATGCAATTGTTGTTGACTTGCCAACCGCGTTCTACATTTCAGCAGTTGAAATTGAAGGCACCAAAGTGATTGGTCAGTTCCCTGCAGGCGAAGGCACAGTTGCAGATCAATTCGGTTTGGTATTCGACCTTGACAATCCACTCGTAGAGTGCGTCAACGTTGCACTTGCAACATTGAAGGACTCAGGTGAGCTCGCAACAATCGTGCAGACCTGGTTGTCAGATAAGACCAGCGCACCAGTAATTAGCCTCGGCTAATTTCGCGTTAGGTAAAACGTACGCAACTACAAACTGAACGAAAAGAGTTTGAACGACGGCAGCGCCGACGTAGCAACATCATTGCTGCGTTGAGCACTGCCGTCGTTGTTGCGCTCGTCGTGTTTTTGGTTCCGCGCATGCCGCGCTGGGACCGTGTAAAAAAGTCATTCTTTGACTGGGAACGTCTATCCGATTCGTTTCCACGATTACTTGAAGCGTTCATTCTTGACATCAAAATTTTTGCGTGGACAACTCCAGCGATTTTGATTGTCGCGATTCTTATCGCCATCGCGCGCAGTACGCGTAACCCTGCCCTCTTTCCCGTTCGCATTTTTGTTATTGCGTACACCGACATCATGCGCGGTGTACCCGTTATTTTGTGGATCTATCTCGTTGGGTTCGGAGTTCCAGGAATTGGTCTTGAACGACCATGGAACTCACCGCTCATTTGGGGCTCCGTAGCTCTTGGCATGACATACAGCGCATACGTTGCCGAAGTGTTTCGTGCTGGCATTGAGAGCGTGCATGAAAGTCAGCGCGCGGCAGCCCGCTCACTTGGGCTTTCTAGTTCGCAGACCATGCGCCACGTCATCTTGCCTCAGGCCATTCGCCGCGTGGTTCCCCCACTCATGAACGACATGGTTTCACTGCAAAAAGACGTTGCTCTTGTCAGCCTTATTGGGCCAATTGAAATTCTGCGACAAGCAGGTATTGACAAAGCCAAGTTCGCTAACTTCACGCCTTACATCGGTGCTGCGCTTATCTTCCTTGCTGTCACCATTCCGCTCACCCGCTTTACCGACTACTTACTCACTCGCGAACGCGACCGCACGGGAGCATCCAAAGTCCGATGAGCAACAAACTCGTTCTCAGCGCAGTGTCGAAAGCATTCGGCACTAACCAGGTGCTCAATGATGTTTCGCTGGCAATCAATGCCGGCGAAGTCATTTCCTTTATTGGCGCCAGTGGCTCAGGCAAAACCACACTGCTTCGCTGCATCAACTTGCTCGAGCAAATTGATAACGGCTCTATTCATTTAGATGATGTTGAAATCACCAAGCTTGGCGTAGACGCCAACCCCATCCGCCGTCGCGTTGGAATCGTGTTTCAGAGTTTCAATTTGTTCCCACACATGAGCGTGCGCAGGAACATCACACTTGCACTTACTGAAGTTCTCGGTAAAAGCAAGGATGAAGCATCGTCAATCGCATCAACCTTGCTCACCCGTTTTGGACTAAGCGACAAGATCGATTCGTACCCAGACAGACTTTCTGGTGGTCAACAACAACGCGTTGCCATTGCTCGTGCGCTTGCGCTGAACCCAGAGGTACTACTGCTTGATGAAATCACTTCTGCACTCGACCCTGAATTGGTTGGCGAAGTGCTCGACGTGGTTCGCGAACTGAAAGGCAGCGGCATCACTTTGTTGCTCGCCACTCACGAAATGGGCTTCGCCAAAGAAATCAGCGATCGTGTGTGCTTCCTTGCGGATGGCACTGTTGCCGAACTTGGTTCAGCGGAACAGATCTTTACTGCACCAACTGATGCGCGAACGCAGCAGTTTTTACAGCGTGTTATTAACGCTGGCCGCTTGCGTGGTTAAGCGTCTGGCAAGACGTAATCGGCGAACTGCTCGCGCAACGTCTTCTTCGAGAACTTGCCCACGCTGGTCTTTGGCACTTCTGGGATAAACACCACATCATCCGGAATTTGCCACTTGGCAAGCGTTGGCTTGATGTGGTCGAGCACTTCGTCTTTGGTCAGCGTGTGGCCATCGGCAACAACTACGCAAGCAAGCGGACGCTCCGACCATTTCGGGTGTGGAACTCCAATGACTGCCGCTTCCTTGATCTTTGGATGCGACATCAGTTCGTTTTCAATTTCAACTGATGAAATCCATTCGCCACCCGACTTGATGAGGTCTTTGGTGCGGTCTACTAAACGAATACGGCCATGTGAATCCACAGTTGCCACGTCGCCGGTACGCAACCAGCCGTCTTGCGTGAAGCTTTCGCCGGCACGCTCGTCGTTGTAATAGGTAGACGCAATCCAGTTACCGCTGCATTGCAACTCGCCACTGGTTTCGCCGTCCCACGCAACAGGTGTTGTGGTTCCTGGCTCGACCACTCGTGCATCAACGCCAAATGCAATCTGCCCAACTGTCGTGCGCAATTCTGCTTGTTGGTCCATAGGCAATTTCTGGTCTGCTGCCGACAGCGTGCACACAGCAGCAATTGGGCTGGTTTCGGTCATGCCCCATGCCTGCAAAATTGGCAAGCCGGTTTGTTCGCGGTAACCCTCGCTCAACGCTTTCGGCACTGCCGAGCCGCCGCATGGAATTGCGCGCAGCGACGAAGTGTCGCGACCTTTCAGTTCAGGAAGTACTGCCATCCAAATTGTTGGCACACCAGCAGCAACCGTCACCTTTTCGTCAACGATCAAGTTGGCAACTGCTTTGCCAGACAAGTCTGGGCCAGGCATCACCAAGTTGGCCCCACATGCAACTGCTGCATGTGCAAGACCCCATGCGTTGGCATGGAACATTGGCACTACAGGAAGAATGGTGTCGCTTTCGCGTGCGCCAAGTGAGTCCACGGTCATTGCACCGAACGTGTGCAAATAAGTTGAACGATGCGAATACAACACGCCTTTAGGGTTGCCCGTTGTTCCGCTGGTGTAACACATACTTGATGCCAAGTTTTCATCGGTGATGTTGAATTCAACTGCCGGTGTTCCCTTCAGCAATTCTTCGTAGTCGTGCATCTGGAAACCGTCAACCGACTTCGGGACTTCACCTTTGCCATCATCCATGATGACGAGGTGCTTCACGGTTTTGAAGGTTGACAACAACGGAGCGATCAGTGCAAACAACGAACGATCGATAAAGATCACTTCATCTTCTGCGTGATTCACGATGTAGGTAAGTTGCTCGGGGAACAAGCGAATGTTCAACGTGTGCGTAACACGACCTGTGCACGGTGGTGCGAAGTACAACTCGAGGTGACGAGCTGTGTTCCAAGCAAACGTTGCAACGCGACCATTCTTTGAAATGCCCAACTTGTCCAGCACACCGCCAAGTTGGCGCGTGCGAGCAGCCCATTCGCCATATGTGGTGCGTTCAATGCCTGTGGCAGTGGCAGTAGTAATGGTCTTTTCGCTGTGATACTTCTCAGCACGTTCAAACAAATGCACCATGGTTAACGGCGTCTGCTGCATCAAACCTTGCATCGCACTCCCCCTTTTATGTACGTGACGAGACCTAAGTTACCTAAGTCGGCTACCGTGCTCTAAATGCGCAAGGCCGTCCTCACCTTCACCACCATGCTGTTTGTCATTGGCACCATTGGCAGCAATATCGGCCCAGCACTTGTTGACAACCATCCGTCATGGGTTCTTGCCCTCAGTTCGCGTAACCGAAACCTGTTTGGCTCTGTTCCTTACATCGATGTAGTTCCCTATGCGGCAATTGGTTTCGTTCGCATTTTGATTGCCGGAATTGCCTTGTACTTCGTGGGCCGTTGGTACGGACAAAAGGCATTGGGCTGGGTGGAGGGCAACCTTGGCGAACTGCCTGCCATTTACCGCTGGACTGAAAGGGCCGTCGAAAAAGGCGGCTCCATTGCCTTGGTGCTCATGCCTGGCAGCAATGTGGTGTGCCTATTGCTCGGACACAAGCAGATGAGCATCAAGCGATTCATCCCGCTTCTTTCCATTGGAATCGTCATCAAGCTGGTGGTCCTGCGCTTGGGCGGAGACCAGTTTGAAGACCAGATTCGTGCATTCCTCAAAGGCATCGAGCAGTACCAGTGGTATGTCGTAGCAGCCCTATTTGGCCTCAGTTTCTTCCAGTCCATGAGGAAAGGCCGCCCGAGTTCCGACTAAATTCTTGGCACATTCACCTCGCAAACAAGGAGTGCCACAATGGCTGCAAAAAAGAAGTCTGCAAAAAAGAAAATCGCTAAGAAAAAGTCCGTAAAGAAAGTCGTGAAGAAAGCTGTCAAGAAGACCGCTAAAAAAGCAGCGAAGAAGACCGCCGGCAAGGGTGGATCGAAAGTAACGCTCGGCGGCAACCCCGTTTCAACAAGTGGCAAGTTGCCAAAGAAGGGCGTTGCTGCACCAGCGTTCTCACTTACCACTGGAACTCTGCAAGAAATTTCGAACAAGGACTTGCGTGGCAAGCGAGTGATCCTGAACATTTTCCCAAGCATTGACACACCAACATGTGCAACCAGCACACGCACGTTTAACTCACTTGCTTCATCGTTGAACAACACCGAGGTGTACTGCGTATCGGCAGACTTGCCGTTCGCTCAGGGTCGCTTCTGCGGTACTGAAGGTTTGGCAAACGTGAAGACCGCATCGTCATTCCGTTCAAACTTCGGCAAAGCATTCGGTGTCAACTTGACCGATGGTGTGCTCAAGGGAATTCTTGCTCGCGCAGTTGTAGTGCTCGACGAAAAGGGCAAAGTGCTACACAGCGAATTGGTGAGCGAAATTGCTAACGAGCCAAATTACGAAGCCGCGATTAACTCGCTGAAGTAATTAGATTCCAAGAAAACTGTCGAGTCCAAGGGTAAAGCCCTTGTGCTCGGCAATTTTTTTGCATGCCAACACCACACCAGGCATAAACGATGCGCGGTCTGTGGTGTCATGGCGAATGGTGAGGGTTTGTCCCTGTGCACCGAAAATCACTTCTTGGTTTGCTACTGCCCCGCGCATGCGAACTGCATGAATTGGAATATCGCCGGGGCCCTTTGCTCCGCGTGCACCCTTAATGGCTTCGTGCTTCGTTGGGTCTTGTGCCCACTCGTTGCTTGCCGCTGCCATGCGCTGCGCAGTTGCAACTGCGGTTCCGCTTGGCGAATCGGCTTTGCCGTCATGGTGAATTTCAATAATTTCTGCGCTGTCAAAAAATGGTGACGCCATTTCTGCAAAGCGCATCATGAGCACTGCGCCAATGGCGAAGTTTGCAGCAATCAAACAATTGCTATTGGTAAATGACTTCTTGAAGTTGTCGAGATCGTCTTGAGAAAAACCAGTGGTGCCAACAACAGCATGGATGCTGTGCATTGCGAGCCACGGAAGGTTCACACGTGAAGCTTCGGCAACGGTGAAATCAATTGCGACATCTACTTGTGCATCGGCGAGTGCGCGCAATTCACCCGAGATGGTGAGCCCGTGAGTGGTTGATCCTGGAGCTCCAGAATCAACCACTGCTACGAGTTCTAAACCAGGATCAGCAACAACGGCATTGCATACCGTTGCACCCATGCGCCCTGCGGCACCGATGACACCGACCCTGATCATGGCTAATTAGTTACCGTTGAATTCGCTGTCGAATTCGTCTTCGAAGCTGACCGACACTGCATTGTCTGCAGTAGGAGCCGATGGTGCTGATCCACGGTTTGGTTCACGACGGTTGCTGTTTTCACTGCGACCTCCGCGGTCGTTTCCGCGACCACCACGGTCGTTTCCACGGCCGCCACGGTCTCCGCCGCGTCCACCGCGATCTCCGCCGCGATCCTGACGAGGGCCACGCTCTGGACGTGGTCCACGGTCGCCACCATCTGCTGGTGCGCTTCCTGAACCCTTCATTGGCTCACCGTCTGGACCGATGAGCGAGAGGCTCACCTTGCCGCGGTCGTCAATGTCGTCTACACGAACTTGAACTTCGTCACCGATGTTCAACACGTCTTCAACCTTGGAAACACGCTGACCGTTACCCAACTTCGAAATGTGCACGAGGCCGTCACGTCCAGGAAGGATGTTGACGAATGCACCGAACTGAGCAATGTTCACTACGCGACCTGTGTAGGTAGCGCCCAACTCTGCAGTTGGCGGATCGACGATGGCAAGAATGCGTGCCTTCGCGTCTTCAACCTTTGAGTTGTCTGGTGAACCAATAGTGATGATCCCAGTTGCGCCGTCATCGCTGACGTTAATTTCGGCACCGGTCTCCTGCTGGATGGTGTTGATGACTTTGCCCTTTGGCCCAATAACTTCGCCAACCTTGTCCAATGGAATGGTGAAGGTGATGATCTTTGGTGCGCTTTCAGCAACGGTTGAACGTGGTGCTGCAATTGCTGCATTCATCACGTCGAGGATCTTCAAGCGAGCATCTTTTGCTTGCTGCAATGCAGCTGCAAGAACGTCGCTGGGAATTCCTTCAATCTTGGTGTCAAGTTGCAACGCAGTTACTGCGTCTGCAGTTCCGGCCACCTTGAAGTCCATGTCGCCGAATGCGTCTTCTGCACCAAGAATGTCGGTGAGTGCGGTGTACTTACCTTCGTCGAAGATAAGTCCCATTGCAATACCGGCTACTGGAGCAAGAATTGGCACACCAGCGTCCATGAGCGAAAGGCTCGATGCACATACCGACGCCATCGAGGTGCTGCCGTTTG
>JBEGVD010000006.1:0-5346 GCA_041178585.1 Actinomycetota bacterium | reverse complement strand
AGACCGCGCAGTTGACCGCCGCTGCCTACGACGAGGTGATTACACAATGAGCATGAAGCATCACAACATTGCAGTGAACATGTTGTGGTGTGTGCCTGGCGCTGTTGGCGGCAGCGAAGAGTACTTCAATCGCCAATTGCAAGGCTTAGTTGAAGTAAATGCCCCATTCAACGTAACGGTGTATGCGCCAAAAGGTTTTTCACATGCGCACAGCGAACTCGCTTCAATGATGAATGTTGTTGAAGCACCTTCGTATTGCACAAGCCGAGAACTGCGTGTGTTGCTGGAAAACACTTGGCTTGCTTCGCAAACCAAGTCCGCTGACATTGTTCATCATGGTGGTGGAACAATTCCCAGTCGTGGAAATTCAACAACGCTGCTGACTATCCATGATGTTCAGTATCTTTCGTACCCCGAATACTTCAGTGCGGTGAAGTTGCGGTACTTGAAGAACAGAGTTCCTTCGGCAATTCGCCGTGCAACGGTGATCGCAACCCCAAGCAACTACGTTCGGGAGAGCATTGAGCAACATTTTGGTATTAGCCGCGATCGCACTTCGGTAGTTCGCCACGGTCTTGAGCCTGCAATTGGTGCGCATAAAACACCTGAGCACGAGTTGCGCACGAGGTTCAATCTTGGAAGTTCGCGTGTGCTGCTTATCCCTGCAATTACGCATCCGCACAAGAATCACGAGTTCCTCTTGCGATTACTTGCGAGTGAGTGGCGAAATGAAGATGTCAAGTTGGTAATGGTGGGCGGCAACGGCCTCGCCGAGTCGCGAATTCAATCGCTCATTAGCGAATTAGGTATCGCAAATAAAGTGGTCCGATCAGCACGAGTTCAAGCAGCAGATCGAGACGGTCTGATTGCGTTGGCCGAAGCTTTAGTGTTCCCAAGCAAGTACGAAGGTTTTGGTGCACCAGTGCTTGAGGCGATGGCGCTCGGTACTCCAGTTATTTCCAGCGACTGTGCGTCACTACCTGAAGTAGTGGGCGATGGCGGTCTCGTTCTCCCACTTACCTCTGAAGCGTGGGAAGGAGCCCTAGGCGTCATTCGCGCACAACGATCAACTCTCGTTCACAATGGTTTGCGACGCGCTGAAGAGTTCACTTCGGCAAAGTCGGCGCAAGACTTGGTCATTGCTTATGAAAAGACGCTGGCGGCAGTTCGGTGATGAGTAGCAAGAAACTCAGACTTGTGGTGTTGTGTCCACATTTTGCGCCAGACCTTGCCCCAACTGGAGTCGTGATGACACGAATTGTCAGTGAACTTGCAGCGCGTGGGCATGAACTCCATGTGGTCACTTCGCTGCCGTGGTATCGCAATCATGCGATTGAACCAGGGTGGGGTGGCAGGTTGTGGCGCACAGAGAAAACTGACTGGGGCTCAATCATTCGGGTTCATCCGTTTCCAGGGAAATCGAAATCAAACTTGTTGCGTCGTGCGCTGGGTTTTATTGCATTTAGCTATGCGGTAGGTATTCGCAGCGTGCATGCAGATGGTCTTCCGTTCAAAGTGGACGGTGTGTTGGCCATGTCGCCTCCACTCACACTTGGGCTTACAGGCTGGTTTACCAAAATTATTCGCCGCGCACCTTTGGTATTCAACATTCAGGACGTCTTCCCTGATGCTGCGATTCAGACAGGTGCAATTTCAAACAAAAAGATCATTGCTGCAGCAAAATGGCTGGAGCGAATGAGCTATCAACGTTCGGATGCAGTAGTGCTGCTTTCACAAGACTTGCGTACCAATATCGCTAACAAGATCGCCAAGAAGTTCCACCAGCGTCTGCATGTCATTCCAAACTTTGTTGACACACATGCGATCACTCCGCAAGACAGGATGACCGCGTATCGAAGCGAACTTGGTATCGGTGATCAATTGGTCGTGATGTATGCGGGCAATGTTGGTTTCTCACAGTCACTGAATTTGGTGGTTGATGCAGCGGCGAAGTTTCCAGATATTGCTTTTGTCATCAACGGCGATGGTGCAGCAAGAAAGAAACTAGAAGAGGATTGCGCACGACTCACAAACGTGTACTTTGGTGATTATCAACCGATTGAGCGATTGAGCGAAGTGTTGGCAACGGGAGATATCCATGTTGTGCCATTACGTGCCGGACTTGCATCAGTCAGCGTTCCATCAAAGTCATACTCGATACTCGCAGCAGGGCGGCCAATGCTTGCGGCCATCGATCCGGGTACTGAAATTCCCAATATTTTGCAACAGTCCGGAGCAGGTGTGGCGGTCGAGCCAGATAACAGCACGGCATTTATTGAGGCCTTGAGCCAATTGGCAAGTGGGCGAGAACGACTACTCGAAATGGGCTCTCGCGGTCGAACGTGGGTTGAAACCCATGCATCTCCAGCCTCAGTAGCTGCACAGTACGAGGCAATATTCCTCGCTAACCGATAGCCTCTAGTCCTCGTGGCACGCACATCATCAGCTAAAAAAATCGCCCGTCTCGCAGAAAAGGGCAAAGGCAAAAAGGTCCGCTTTCAGGGTGGGTCAGTTTTTCCGACCATAGTTCTCTCGGTGCTCATTCTTGGCGCAGTCCTCATTGCATATGCGCGACAGAGCGGAACCGTAGTTGATGCGTCAGTAACTGCAGAGCAGAAGTTCGCAACTGCGTTTGCATTCTTTAATTGTGATGCGCTTGCAACCGACTTGGAGCAGCCAGATTCGGCAACGCTTAGTCCCACCGACAAATTTGCAGCGGTAACAACAGAAGCTCCAGCGGCCATCATTGGCGACGGAGTTGTTGGTTGGTTGCCACAAGCACTTGCCGGTCAGCGCAAAGCAAAACTTGAAACTATTTTTGGTTTGTATGGGATGACCGTGACGGATGATTCGATCACGCTTAAAGATGGAACGAAGATTTCGGAAACCGACACGCAGTGCGCAGACAAAGACGCAAAAGTCAGTGTCTATGTTTGGGAGAGCGGTTCAGCAGAATCAAAGTTGTCAATCGCCAGTTTCGGTGGAGTAAAGATTGATGACCAAATGACGGTGGTGTTGGCATTCGCTCCAGATGGAGTTGAAGTGCCACGACCAGCAGTCGCAGATTCTCTCGCGGACTATCAGGGATAGTTCACCAGCGATGCACGCTGTCGTGCTCGTTGGAGGTTTTGGTACTCGGCTTCGGCCATTAACGTACGCCATTCCAAAACCATTGTTGCCTGTTGCTCACGTGCCAATGATTCGCAGGCTCGTCAATCGGTTAGCCGAGGGTGGGGTGACCGATGTGGTGTTGGCGCTTGGTTTCAAACCTGAACCGTTTTTTGCAGAGTTTCCAAACAACATGTGTGGCAATGTTCGAATGTCGTATGCAGTTGAGTCAACTCCACTTGACACTGCTGGTGCAATCGGGTTTGCTGCGAGAGCTGCGGGAATAACCGGGACGTTCATTGTTGCAAATGGTGACGTCATGACCGACCTCAACGTTGCAGATCTGGTCGCGTTCCATAAACGCAGTGGCGCAAGAGCAACGATCTCGCTCACGCCAGTAGATGATCCCTCGCAATTTGGCATCGTTGAAACCGATGCAAATGGGCGAGTGTTGCGGTTTGTTGAAAAGCCTCAACCAGGAGAAACAACCAGTCGCTTTGCCAGCGCTGGAACGTATGTCATGGAAGAGTCAACGCTCGCGCTCATGCCTGGTACTGAAAAGTTGTCAATTGAGCGCGTCACCTTTCCGCAATTGGTTGCAGAGGGCGGGCTTTTTGCAATGGCAACAGATGATTACTGGATTGATGCGGGTAGGCCAGATACTTATGTGCAAGCAAACTGCGATATTGCTGCACAGTTGCGTAATTCGGCTGATGCTGCTGTGCACGCAGATGCATCAATTGCTAGTACTGCGATAGTCCGTGATGCCGTGGTTTCTGCACGCACATCCATTGGCGAGCATGCGCACGTCAGCAATTCGGTATTGCTTGAGGGTGCGATAATCGGTAACGGAGCAAGTGTCGAACGATCCATAGTGATGGGCAGTGTTGGTAATGACGCCCGCATTAATGACTGCATTGTTGGCCCAACTGGTGTTGTGCAGTCGGGCGAAGTTTCCGAAGGTGGTCGCTTTCCCGAAGGTGAGAATTCCTAGTTATGTCAACACCTGCATCATCGGTGATGGTGTGTGGTGGGGCAGGATTTATTGGATCTCACCTCGTCGAACGCTTACTCGCCGATGGTCATGCCGTTGAAGTAGTCGATGATCTTTCCATCGGTTCGCTCGCTAATCTTGGAGATGCGCGTGCGATGGGTGGTCAACTCCGGTTTCATCATCTCGATGTCACGAGTCTTGAATTTGCAGATCTCGTCGGGCTGCGTAGACCAGACGTCCTGTATCACTTAGCACTACTTGCGCCGCACGCTTCAGAAAATTCGTCTGTTATGCGTGCAGTTCCTATGTTGCTCTCGGTTTTGGAAGCAGCCCGTAATCATGGGGTGAAGAAAGTGGTCGTCAGCATCGCCGCCGGATTGATTTATGGCGAAGTGAATGCGAAGCATCTTCCTGTGAAGGAGGGTAGAAAGAACGATGCAATTGGTGTACCGCACGTAATGGCACAAACCTTGATTGATTTACTGGGTGTGTATAGAGAGAAACACGGAATTGAATTCACCGTTTTGGCAACAACCAATGTGTACGGGTTACGTCAGCGTGCAGAGGATGGAGTTGTTGCAGCATTCGCGGCGGCCATAGTAAGAGGCGAGGACGCCCAGATTTTTGGCAATGGCAAGCAAACGAGAGACTTTGTTTATGTTGACGACGCGGTGGACGCATTAGTGCGCGCACAAAATCGCGGAGATGGATTGCTCGTCAACATTGGAACTGGAGTGCAGACATCGGTTGAAGAATTGTTCAAGCAGCTCGCTGCTGGAACAACGGTGAAAGCACGGAAGATCTCAGCGCGACCTGCGGACTTGCAACGAACAGCGGTTTCGAATGTGCGTGCAAAAATTCAACTTGGCTGGACTCCTTGGACCACACTTCACGATGGCCTTGGCGTGATTCGCCAACACTTCAAACAGCTTAAATAATCAACGAAATAAATCTTCCTGCGGAGGACGAACGATCTCAGACATTGAAGCATCTCGAAACCACGACGGGTCTGCTCCTCTAACGATGGCCACGGGGATACCTGAAGACTTTCCCATGACGAGCTCTGCAGTGCTTGCTAGTTCGTCTGCGATGCATACTTCGGTGACTTGCATGGTGCGACCAAGTGCATCTGGCGTTCCGCGCAAGTCAAGTACAGCTGCAATTCCTGCAACACCGATTGCTACATCAGTGAGACCTTTGCGCCACGGTCGTCCAAAAGTGTCGCTCACAATTACGCCAACAGA
>JBEGVD010000005.1:0-2639 GCA_041178585.1 Actinomycetota bacterium | reverse complement strand
GTGAGTTGCCCTAACAACCGCAACTGGGTGAAACGAAACGCATAATTCCGAGACGCAGAGTGCGGGGGCTTTGCTCGGGATTCCGAGCCGACTTCCACCATAGCCCCTCTCTGGGCATGTGGCAACTTGGCGCAATCGTTAGTTAATGGCACGAGGCCACGAAAGCCTCAATTGCTTGCAAGTCATTTGGCAAATTCACAATGCGCTCCTCGCGATCAAACAAGTCGGCAACATGGTCCGGCAATGCAGGGTGCACGCCTGTTGCCTTCTTCACTGCATCGGGAAACTTGGCTGGGTGCGCGGTAGCAAGGGTGATCGTAGGAACACCTGGTTCGGAGCACGCCTCAGCAGATGCAATGCCTACTGCAGTGTGCGGATCGACCAACATGCCGCTCTCAGCATAAATGCGTTTCATCACAGCAAGTGTTTCGTCATTGCTGGCGCGATGCGCACGGAACGTAGGAGCAATCCATTTCGCAAACTGATCAGGCTCTACCGACAACCTTCCTGACTGACGGAATCGATTGAGCTGTTCCGTTGTTGCACCACCATCGCGATTATTCATTTCAAACAACAACCGTTCGAAGTTGGACGAAACTTGAATGTCCATACTTGGGCTTAGCGTTGGAACCACAGGCAACATGTCCATGCTGTGCGTTTCGAAGAATCGCGTCAGAATGTCATTGCTATTTGAACCGACAATCAATTTCTCAATATCTGCACCCATTTGCTGTGCAATCCAACCGGCAAGCACGTTGCCGAAGTTGCCCGTTGGCACGCTGAACGATGCCGAGCGACCGAGTGTTTCAAGCGCAGTGAAGTAGTACACCGTTTGCGCCATGACGCGAGCCCAGTTAATGGAGTTCACTGCAGACAAACTGTTGGCTTCGCGGAACGGCGCATCGTTAAACATGGCTTTCACCAAGTCTTGACAGTCGTCAAATGTTCCATCGACAGCAACCGTGTGCACGTTTGGTGAAGTGATAGTGGTCATTTGTCGGCGCTGCACATCGCTCACTCGCCCATTTGGATACAGAATCACGATGTCGACGTTCTTGCAACCCTTCACACCGTCGATTGCTGCACTACCCGTGTCGCCACTGGTTGCACCAACGATCATGACTCGCTGATTGCGCTGAGTTAAGACATAGTCAAACAACTGACCAATGAGCTGCAATGCAACGTCTTTGAACGCAAGCGTTGGCCCGTGAAACAACTCCAGCAAATAATGCTCTGGCGCAATTTGCACTAACGGCACTACGGCTGGGTCACGAAATGTTGAATACGCCGTGGCACACAGTTGCGCAAAAACGTCTTGAGGAATTTCACCCTCTACATATGGCGCCATCAGCGAGGCAGCCTTTGACGCATATGTTGAGCCAGCCATAGTTGGCTGTTTCGGCCACGACTGCGGCACGTACAAACCACCATCGGTGGCTAATCCAGCAAGCAGGGCATCGCAAAAGCCCAGTTCTGCTGCGCGACCGCGCGTGGAGACATAACGCATAGTGCTTACAGGTTAGTTAGTCGGCAATCACGCGAAGAAGTGCTCCAACGTGCATCACCACGTCCAGCGTCTTCAATTCGGCAATACAGGCCTGAACTGCTGCTTCGTTCGCCTCGTGAGTGAGAAAAACCAGACGAGCACCGTTTCCAATTCCGTCCTGTTCAGCTGCACGAATACTCACACTATTGCGGGCAAAAATTCCGGTAACCGCATGCAATACACCCGGTTTATCGGTCACTTCGAGAGGAATCAAGTATTCACAGGAAGTGTCAGCCATACGCTTCAACTTCGGAGCACTTAACACCCCGAGCGTTGCATGTGCACCTTTATTCAAGTTGATTGAAGCATCAATCACGTCGCCTAGAACCGAACTTGCTGTTGGATCTCCACCGGCGCCACGACCATAAAACATGAGCGATCCTGAAGCTTCGCCATCAACCACGACTGCGTTGAAGCTGTCACGTACTGAGGCAAGCGGATGATGCATTGGCACCATCGCCGGATTGACGCGCACCGAAATCTCACCATTTGACTTGTCGAATTCTGCAATGGCAAGCAACTTCACCGCATATCCAAGACGCTTAGCTATTGCAATGTCGGCCGCAGAAATTTTGCTAATTCCTTCGCTGTACACATCGCCAGCAACAACGTTGCAACCAAATGCGATGCTGGCGATAATCGAAACTTTTGCAGCTGCGTCTAAACCTTCAACGTCTGCGGTTGGGTCTGCTTCTGCATAACCAAGAGCCTGTGCACCTGCGAGTGCGTCTGCATAACTTTGACCCTCTTCGCTCATTTTAGTGAGGATGTAGTTCGTGGTGCCGTTCACAATGCCAAGCACTCGTTTAATTGGTTCTCCGCGCAAGCTCTCGCGCAGCGGACGAATGAGTGGAATACCGCCGCATACTGCAGCCTCAAACAACAGGTCAATGCCCGCATCGTCGGCCGCAGCAAATAATTCGGCGCCATGTTGTGCGATCAATGCTTTATTTGCCGTTACCACTGGCTTGCCATTTTTTAATGCAGTAAGAATCAACTTGCGCGGCAGGTCTACCCCGCCCATCAACTCAACAACCAAATCAACTGTTGGGTCGTTAACAACAAACTCCGCATCAGTGGTCATTACCTCTGC
>JBEGVD010000004.1:0-4404 GCA_041178585.1 Actinomycetota bacterium | reverse complement strand
GGTACTTCTTTGCCATTGATGAAGTTATTGAAGGATTTCATGACACAAGACTATCCAGTGGACTAGACATGGGGTATGGCTACAAGCAGCGTTGCTCGTGGGGTGAAAACAGTTGGAGTTCCTAAAGAAATCAAGACCATGGAAGGTCGGGTTTCGCTCACGCCAGATGGCGTTAGAGAGTTTGAGCGATTAGGGATTGACGTCTATGTCGAGACCGGCGCAGGCGAGGCAGCCTCAATTCTAGATGCCGAATTTGTGGCAGCTGGCGCAACCATCGTGAAGACCGCTGCTGACGCGTGGTCGCAAGAAATGGTAGTCAAGGTCAAGGAGCCTAAAGAAGAAGAGTTCGGATATTTGCGCAGCGATTTAACGCTGTTTACCTATTTGCACCTTTCTGCCTATCCAAAAGTCGCGGCAGCACTCGTTGCATCAGGAACCACCGCAATCGCCTACGAGACCGTGCAAGCCGCTGACGGTTCATTGCCGTTGCTTGCACCAATGAGTGAAATTGCCGGACGACTTGCTACTCAGGCTGGCGCACGATTCCTCGAACGACCACAAGGTGGTCGAGGTGTACTCATGGGTGGTGCGCCAGGTGTTCGCCCTGCAAATGTTGTTGTGATCGGTGCGGGCAATGTTGGCTACAACGCAGCATGGATCGCTGCTGGAATGCTTGCCAACGTCACCATCTTGGACAAGAACCTTGATCGACTTCGCCACCTTGATCAAATCTGTGTTGGTCGAACATCAACTCTTGCATCGAACCGCGGATCAATTGAGCGCGCTCTTGTTGATGCCGACTTGGTAGTTGGTGCAGTGTTGGTTGCTGGTGCACGCGCACCAATTGTGGTGAGCGAAGACATGGTTCGCTCCATGAAACCTGGCTCGGTCATTGTTGACGTTGCGGTGGACCAAGGTGGTTGCATTGCAACTACTCGCGAGACAACTCACACCGACCCCATTTACATGCAACATGGAGTGGTGCATTACGCAGTTGGCAACATGCCAGGTGCCGTTCCAAACACCAGCACGTATGCACTGACGAACGCAACGTTGCCGTATCAACTTGACGTTGCGCGACTAGGTGCTCTCGGTGCGGTTACTCAGAGCGAATCACTTCGTCACGGTTTAAACACTGCTCGCGGCCACATCACGAATGATGCAGTGGCTCGCGAACTTAATCTTGATTTTGTTGACCCAATAACTGCATTGAGCTAGTCACAACACGAATCGCGCCAGCCGCATGTTGCACATCGAAAGTGTGCATGCTCTGCATACAGGCTTGATCCACAGTGTGGGCATTCACTAAATACTCCGCGAGGAGATTCACAAAACGGAGCCTGTGACTTATCACTCAGTAATGAGTCTGAAGTTACTTGCGTTGTAGCGTGTTCGTTGCTCACATGTCCGACTTTACTCTCAACAACGACTCCCCGAACCCACATAAGCCAGGTTCAGTCCAAGCCGCCCTTGCTTCACGCGACTTCCGATTGGTGTGGTCTGGATCGTTTGCTTCAAATGTTGGAACGTGGATGCAAAACGTGGTGCTTCCCGCCTACGTATACAACCGAACAGGCAAGGCCTCACTCGTTGGCATCATGATTTTTGCCCAACTTGGCCCACTGCTCTTTCTGTCCATTTTTGCTGGTGTGCTCGCCGACAAATTCGATCGGCGTCGTTGGCTCATTTCCATGCAAATCACACAACTCACTTTCTCTATTGCCCTCGCCGTACTTGCACTAGGGGATCCGCGATTCATCTATATTTTCCTCGCAGCGCTCGGAGTTGGTATTGGCAATGCTCTAAATGCACCCGCTTGGTCTGCAATGTTGCCTTCACTCGTTCGTCCTGTTGACCTGCCTGGCGCATTGTCACTCAACAGCGTGGTGATTAATGGATCTCGAGTGGTTGGCCCAATCATCGTTGCTGTGCTTTCACAGGTAGGCGTTACGACTGCAGGCTTCTTTTTCATGAACGCAGCCACGTATCTGTTCGTCATCTTCGCCTTAATGGTGGTGAATATCCCTGGCTTCACACCCGACGCAACTCAAGGTTGGCGAAGATTTACCAGTGGAATATCTCTCGCCCGCCAAATTTCTGGAGTCAGCAGGCTGCTCCTTACTCTCGCCACATTCTCTCTGTTTTCACTTCCCTACGTTGGATTGTTCCCTGCAGTCGCCAGTATCAACTTTGGTATTCCAGAAGACGGCGCTGCATATAAATGGTTGTATGCAACCTGGGGTCTTGGCGCTGCACTCGGCGGCTTGGCAATCGGCACCAAATTCTCACATCGAGATCAACGCAAACTTGTGCAGTATGGGTTTGTTGGATTTGCGGTCAGCATGGTGCTCTTCGCCATTTCGCGAACTGCAGTTCCGGCTTTCATTTTTGGATTCATTCTTGGATTTGCCTACTTCTTCACCACCACAGCAATGTCCATCGTGGTGCAAAGCAGGTTAAAACCAGAATGGCGCGGTCGCGTAATGTCACTGTGGTTCATGTCATTTGGCGGAACCGTTCCACTTGGCAACATGCTGTTTGGTCCAGTTGTTGATCAATACGGAGCGCGTTGGCTTTTGCTCTTTGGTGCTGCTTGGGCACTGTTCTTGGCATGGTGGTGCAATATTTCGGCACTGGATGCGAAAAACAAATTTCTAGTTGGTCAGTAACTGAACAACTCGTTCAAGAGCCGCAACACGCGAGCCTTTCACCAATACGGCAACATCGGATCCGCCGTTACGAACAACTTTCACGGCATCGTCAACCGAAAACGATGGGGTCGCATAGTTCTCGGTTTCACATGCGATGAACTCAATCTTTTTACTATGCGCATAATTGACGATCGCATTGTGTTCTGCCAAAGAATCTGCCAACTCGGCCATCTGCCCAGCGATCACTACGTGACGTGATGCCTTCATTCCCACCAAGGTGTCTAGCGCGGCGCGCATTGAAGCGGGGTTGGCGTTATACGCGTCGTTGATGATCATCATGCCATCATCTGTGGTAATCACCTGCATGCGCATTGGCGAAACAAAGCTCTGTTCTAGAGCGGCAGCTGCACTGTGAATGTTCACTCCACATACACCAGACACGGCGATTGCTGCTGCGGCATTTAACGCCATATGAGCGCCAGGAACCGACATGGCCCACGACACCGTTCCCCACGGTGTTGCTGCACTTACTGAAGCGCGCGCCATCTCGTCAAGTTCGCATTTGATGATTCGAATATCGGCGCTCTCATGAACTCCGTACGTCAACACCTGCGCTTGCGTCAAGCCGCGCATGTTGCGCACACGCTCGTCATCAGCATTCAAGATTGCGTACCCCGACTGCGGAAGTGCTTGCACAAGTTCGGCCTTTGCTTTTGCAACGCCTTCGAGACCGCCAACCCGTTCGGTATGCGCTGCAGCAACCGCCGTTACCACACCAATTGCGGGGCGACCGATTGAGCACAACCGAGTGATCTCTCCGAACCCACGCATCCCCATTTCCAACACCAGGGCCTGCGAGTTATCTGCTGCGTTCAGCAGTGTGACTGGTAATCCTTGATCATTATTAAACGAACGCTCGCTGGCTGAAACCACGATTTCACTCGACAATGCAGCTGCAACGAAATCCTTTGTCGATGTTTTTCCTACCGACCCCGTTATTCCAATAACTCTGTTCCCAACCGATGGCTCAAGACGAGCACGAGCCCATGCGCCGAGCTTCAGCAATGCTGAAAGCGTGTCGTCAACAACAATGGCACTCCGACCAACTGGATCGCGCTGGGTGAGATACGCACCTGCACCAGACTTCAATGCGGTCTCAATGAACTCGTGTCCATCGCGTTCGGCAACTATTGGAACAAACAACTGACCAGGTGTAATGGTGCGCGAATCAAAACTGACACCCGATAAATGAGCATTTTGCCCAACGAGCGTGCCACCGGTTGCATTCGCCACATCGGCAGCCATAAAGCGCATGCACCGAGAATACCGATTATTACCTAGTACCGTGTTTCATAGTGACCACACATATTCCAACACACGTAATCGTGTTGTTTGGTGGTGAATCCGCCGAGCACGATGTGAGCTGCGTGACAGCGGCGCACGTGCTTCGCGCTCTTGATCCAAAGAAGTACCGCATTAGCGCAATTGGAATCACTCGCGACGGTAAATGGAATCTTGCAACACAAGCCATGGCAGACCTTCAGCGCGGTCCAGAACATGTTGGCCCAACTCTGTCAACTGATGGTGAACCAACATCTATTTCACTAGTTGTTGGCGAAGCACATGGTGGCGTGAGAACTGTGGTCTTCCCACTGTTACACGGTCCACTTGGCGAAGATGGCACGATTCAGGGAGCCCTCGAACTCGCAAACATTGCGTTCGTAGGAACAGGAGTTCTCGGTAGCGCCGTATC
>JBEGVD010000003.1:0-3473 GCA_041178585.1 Actinomycetota bacterium | reverse complement strand
GCACTCCTTGTGGCCCAATTGATTTCAGCATCAGGTGCACGCAAGTACATCGGTACTACTTCATCAACTTGCATCCACTCTCCGCGCAGCGCACGCTCGTGAGCTATTTCAACCAATGTGCTTGCAAGAGGCATTGAGTATTTGTCGTCTGCGATTTCCAGCGCTGGTAACACTGGGTTTAGTCGCTCGCGAAACTCGATTTCATGTTTTAACGCGCCGGTCCCAACAAGCAGTGTTGACTGTCCGCGATCGAGTACATCAACTGCACACATTTCTGGAGAGCCAATCTGCGGCTTGCCAACTTGTTTCAGTTTTCCGTCGGTCATGCGATACAGCGACCAGTACACCTCGCCGCGTCGAGCATCAACCACCGAAGCAATGACCTCGTTGTTTGTCTGCACCGCAGCAGCCAATATGTTGAGGCTGGTAACCGGAATGATTGGCACGTCAATCACCTGCGCAATTGCTTGAGCAGATGCGATTCCTACCCTCATTCCAGTGAACAAGCCAGGCCCAATGTCTACGGCGATTCCACCAACATCCCACAGCTCAATGGAGGCTTGCTTGCACACGAAGTCAATCATCGGCGTAAGCGCTTCGGCATGTTGACGTTCGCTACGAATTTCACTGCTCGCAAGAACTACATCTCCATCGTGTAATGCAACGCTTACCGCATCGGTTGCCGTATCAATTCCCAAAATGATCATGCTGACCACCGCGCTAGCGAACTGCGGAGTTTGTTCCATCGCGATTCCCACTGTTTGCCACGCCAGCCAATTTCAATGCGTCGTGCGTCTTCGCTTCCTTCAACGTGGCTCAATGTGATGGTGAGTCCGTCACCAATGTCGTCACCCACAACATCACCCCACTCCACCAGTGCGACTCCGCCCGCTTCAACAAGTTCAGCAATACCTAAGTCGGCAAGTTCGCCAGTGCGCTCCAGTCGATACAAGTCGGCATGATGCATTGGTATTCGCCCACCCGAATAGTTGTGGAGCAAATTGAATGTTGGCGAAGTAATTGCTTCAGACACGCCAAGTGACTTGCCAAACTGCTGTGCGAAATAGGTTTTTCCCGCGCCCATTTCCCCAATCAACACAAACATGTCTCCTGGTTTTGCCAAGCCAGCAATCACCCCAGCAATGTCAGCGGTGTCGGTTTGTCGCGGTGCAGTCAAGGTAATCATGAGGGAAAGCCGTATTCAGCCTATGGAGTAACGCGGGCGAACTAATTGATGTAGTTACGCGGTATTCGAGCACTTATTGCGCACACGATTTCATAGCCAATCGTGCCCATTTTGTTTGCCCATTCATTGGCCGTAATGAGTTCGGGGCCTTGTGCGCCAATGAGGACAGTTTCGTCACCAATGCTCACTGCATCATTTGCGCAGTTCACCAGGATCTGATCCATCGTGACCACACCAGCAAATGCGCGACGGGCTCCATTAACAAGCACTGATCCACTCTCCCAAATGCCTCGCGGTACTCCGTCTGCATAGCCAAGCGGAAGAGTGGCAATTGTTGAATCGCTTTCGAGTGGTCGCTTCAGACCGTATGACACACCTTGCCCCGCAGAAACTCGCTGCACATGAGATACGCGCGCATGTAACGACATAACCGGGCGAAGGTCAAGTTGGTGGGCTGCACCAAACGAGTTGGTTGCTGCATCTCCAGGAATTCCATACATGGCAATTCCCACTCGAGTCATCGTGCAACCAACGCCAGTATCTAACCTGCGAATTGCAGAAGCCGAATTTGATATATGCACATGACGAACTTCAATTTCTAATGCCCGAACCTGTTCAACAGCATGCGCGAATGTTAAAACTTGCTGTTGTGCAAATTGAGTGTCGGCAATATCTGCAGTAGCCAAATGAGTGAACATCCCATCAAGCGTGAGCCATTGAGATTCCGCAACAAGACTCGCAGCTCTTGCTACATCGTTTGGCTGCACACCAACTCGGTGCATTCCCGAGTCCACCTTCACATGCACTGAGGCCATGATTTCAAGTTCGTGTGCTGCACGCGCGAACTGAATGATCGTTGATTCGTTGTACAACGTAGCAATCAGTCCATACGAAATAATGTCGCGGAACTGCTCTTGCGGCTGTTCGCTCATGATGAGAATCGGTGCGTTGATTCCGGCTTGGCGAAGCACAATGCCCTCTTGCACTAACGCAACACATAGCCCGTGCGCACCTGACTGCAATGCAACTCGTGCACATTCAACAGCGCCATGACCGTAAGCATCTGCTTTGACAACAGCCCACAACTGTTGTGGAGCCAAGTGGGCTGCAAGCGTTGCGACATTGTGGCGAAGTGCGCCAAGATCAATTTGCGCCCATGCCCAGCGCTGTGAATTCATGAGTGACTACTCGGCAGCTACAACAGCGATCGCCACGCTGTCGGTATGAGAAATTGAAACCTGCCACGAGGTAATGCCTCGAGTATCCGCAAGTTGTTTGGCTCTTCCTTCAATGCGCAAGGTTGGTTGTCCAGAGGTCAACTTCGTTACCGATACGTCGTGTAGATCAAATGCTCCCAGCCCAACACCAAGTGCTTTCATCGTGGCTTCACGCACAGCAAAGCGTGCGGCAAGACTGGATGTGGGGTCGGACTTAGCGCTTACTGATTGCAGTTCATCGTGTGTAAACAGACGATTCCGCAACTGTGGCGTGCGCTCAAGTGCGGTACGAAATCGCTCAATGTCCACGGCATCAATGCCAATGCCCTTCATGACTATGCCCCGTTTTGCGAGGTACGCCAATGATCTGCCGATTCGCTGATTGGCAAAATAAGCAGATCTGCAACCGAGACTTCAGCCAGACGGTCTTCGCGGAACGAACCTTCGGTTTCCGTTACCCAGTCCACAAGTCGGTTGTATCTGTCGTCATATCCCTGCAGCACATTCTTCATGGTTGATGAAGGTAAGCGATCATGGAACAACACGTGAAGCAAGGTGATACCCGTTGTTTCGGTTCCTTTAGTTTCTGGAACGAAGATCACCGTGCGACTATCGCGACGTCCGCGAGCAACCAACACATTGCGATCGGTTGCCACGCGGTGCTTGGTTCCTACCAACGTGGAGTTGCGGTCAACTCGCGACGTAAGTTCGCGCGAAATTCCACCGCGGTCAATCACGTTTACTGTGGCCGTGTTTCCTTCAACATCGCCTTCAATGGCATAGCGAGTGAAGCCAACGACCGAGGCAACCGCTGGGTCGAGATCGGCAATTACTTTTAGCGCTTTGTACGACAAGCGGTCGCGCGACACTCCAGCCTTCAGCACCTCTTGCACCAATGAACGGTCCAGTAAGCCTTCATCACTACGCGAAATTCCTACGGTCACCGTCTTTGCCTGATGCTTAATGGCATCGACTGGACGTGTGAGTTCATCGATTGAACGTGTGAGTGCACTGGTGAGATCGTCGAGAATTGCTTCTGGCGAACTGATCTTGCCAGTGCTCTGTTGGTA
>JBEGVD010000002.1:0-2690 GCA_041178585.1 Actinomycetota bacterium | reverse complement strand
GAGTCCGAGGATTTGCGCTGGGTCCTCATTGATGAGGTTGCTGAGTTTCAATTGCACAAGGGTCTCGAGGCGGCGTGGCCTGAACTGCGCCTCCGAGTACTTGCCACCTTGACCGCCTAAGGGGCACTGGCTTACTTATTTCACCCACTGCCTATTCGTTAGGCTCTGATATATGACAACTGATCCAACCACCACCCCTGGCTTTATCAACGACCGTAAGCACGTATTCCACTCATGGTCAGCGCAGGGAACACTGAACCCCGTTGAAGTCGTCAGCGGTAAGGGTTCGTATTTCACGGATGCATCGGGCAAGAAATACCTTGACTTCTCGAGTCAGTTGGTCAACCTCAACATTGGACACCAGCATCCAAAATTGATCGCAGCAATTCAAGAACAGGCTGCACGCTTGTGCACCATTGCACCTGCATTTGCAAACGACGCACGCAGCGAAGCGGCTCGCCTCATCACCGAAGTCGCTCCTGGCGATTTGAACATGGTGTTCTTCACTAACGGTGGTGCCGAAGCTGCAGAAAACGCAGTTCGTATGAGCAAGCTGCATACCGGTCGTCACAAAATTTTGACCATGTACCGTTCGTACCACGGCTCAACTGCCGGCGCAATTGCGCTAACTGGCGACCCACGCCGTTGGCCAAACGAAACCGGCGCATCGGGTGCCGTGAAGTTTTGGGGACCATATGCATACCGTTCAGCATTTCATTCGTCAAATGAAGCCGAAGAATGCCAGCGCGCATTGCAACACCTCGAAGATGTGTTGATGGTTGAAGGCCCGCACACGGTTGCCATGATTGGCTTGGAGACAGTAGTTGGAACAAACGGAATTTTGGTTCCACCGGCTGGCTACTTGAAGGGCGTTCGCGAAATCTGCGATCGCTACGGCATCATGATGATGTGTGACGAAGTAATGGCTGGTTTCGGTCGTTGCGGTGAGTGGTTTGCTGTGAACAAGTGGGACGTCACTCCAGACCTCATTTGCTTCGCTAAGGGTGTGAACTCGGGTTACGTTCCACTTGGTGGTGTAGTCATTAGCCAAAAAATTGCTGACACATTTAAAGACCGCGTGTACCCGGGTGGACTCACCTACAGCGGTCACCCACTTGCATGTGCTGCAGCAGTTGCATCAATCAACATTTTCAAAGAAGAAAAGATCATTGAAAATGCACGCATGCTTGGCGAAACTGTCATCGGACCAGAGCTCGAAAAACTGAAGGCGAAGCACCCGTCAGTGGGCGACGTTCGCGGAGTTGGCGTGTTCTGGGCAATTGAATTGGTGCGCAATCGCGAAACACGCAAGCCATTGGTTCCGTTTAACGCTGCTGGCGCCGATGCCAAGCCAATGCTTGACTTCGCGGCCGAGTGCAAGAAGCGGGGCCTATGGCCGTTCACTCACTTCAACCGCACACATGTGGTGCCACCGTGCAATGCAACACCAGATGAAGTTCGTGAAGGTATTGCGATTATTGACGAAGCATTGACAATCGCTGACTCGTTCTACGAAGGCTGATCTGAATCGGGTTACAGCCTTGCTGTAACCCGAACTGAACCAACGACATTGCCGTGGCCCATGATGGGTGATTCAAACGCGCGTGGGTCGACATTACTGATGTCAATGCCCAATGCCTGAAGTGCAAATTTCATAACTGGTGGTCGCGCACGGTTAGCACCATCGGAAATTTTCAGCGCAACAGCTCTGCCGTCTGGCATGGCAATAGCGAATACTCCCTCGGCACCGTCTTTGCCCATCAGGCCAGGAACACCTTGAATCAACAGCGTGATGTCGCGCGTTGGCCCGCCCACCATTTCTGGGTGTGAGCGCATGGCATGAGCAACATGAGCCGCTGGCGTGCCTTCTTTAGCAATAGCAACTGAGCGAAACGCACGCGCTAGCCCAGTAAGTGAGAGCGCATGCGCAGGAGCGCCGCAACCGTCCACACCGATGAACGACGCATCTTCACCAGACAACTCGGGAACCATTTCAGTAATGCGCTGTTGCAATGGGTGGTCAACATGCAAGTACGTGGCGCGATCCCAATTGTTATGCACACACGTTGCAAGCATGCCCGAGTGCTTTCCCGAGCAATTCATCTGTAGCGCAGATTTCTGAAGTCCTGCGCGCACCGTTGCCTCATGTGCTTCAGGGTCGAGTGGATAGTCGGCCGTGTTACCTAAATCGTTTGGAGTGAGGCCGGCCGTTGCCAGAATTTCTGTGGCTGTTCTTAAATGTTCTTCGCGCCCATCGTGACTTGCGCATACCAACGCGAGCATGCGTGGTGGTATTTGTAAACCATTAGCCACCATTGCCGTTGCCTGAATTGGTTTAGTTGACGAACGAGGAAACACCACCGCACCGGGGTCACCGAGTGCGAACTGCACGGAACCATCTTGAGCAAGTGCAACCACTGCCCCGTAGTGCACTGACTCATCGTGACCACTTCGCGTGGTAACTGCTAACTCAACGAATGCATCCGACAACGGTGAATTACTCATTGCAGCGCATCCACCAGCATTGACATGAACTTTTCGTGACTTGCTCGCGTAACCACAAAGGCATTTGGCTCTTGATGCATGACACCCAGTGTGTCCATGACGACCATGCCCCGCGTCAGTTCAGAACTCGTTTCTGATGCGAGATACCAATGGTGCACTTCGGTTGCAACGCTTGTGTCAATGGC
>JBEGVD010000001.1:0-10014 GCA_041178585.1 Actinomycetota bacterium | reverse complement strand
AAGTCAAGCGATGTCCCAATCGTCATGGTGACTGCGCGTGCAGATACTCACGACGTCGTTGCTGGTCTTGAAGCCGGAGCCGACGATTACCTCACTAAGCCATTTGCGCCAAAAGAACTTGCTGCTCGCATTCGTGCACTATTGCGACGCGTACGACCTTCTAAGCCAGGCCACTCCAAGTTGGTATTTGGCAATTTGGAAATCATTCCCGATGAAGGCAAAGTACTGCTCGATAATGTAGAAGTTGAACTGACAAAAACCGAATTCCGATTGCTCTGCGAGCTTGCCAACGATCCAGGCGGAGTGTTTAGTCGCGAGTTATTGCTCGACAAAGTATGGGGATACGGGTACTTCGGCGACGGCCGCTTAGTAGACGTACATATTCGACGACTGCGCATGAAGGTAGAGACCGATCCAGCCAACCCCACACATGTAGTTACGGTTCGCGGTCTTGGCTATCGCTTGCAATCGTGACCGACATTTTTTCTGACGAATCCAACGCTCGGTACCGTCTTAACCGCACGCGCAAACTCATTCGTACTTCGGTGCACCGATTACGGCCGCGAAGAATTGGTTTGCGAAATCGAATCTTGCTCATCTTCGTTATCGGAGCACTACTTCTCTCGAGCGTGCTTGCCTTGGTGACGTATTCATTTACCCGGTCAAACCTTGTGGAACAGCGCGTAGCAGCAGAAACCAACCAAGCCATCACCAACGCTCGCCGAACACAGAATGACCTCATTCGATCTTCGGCTGAAGTTTTGCTTTCCCTTGATCAGGGCGGAACCGCACATCGCATGATCTACTTCGACAATCAGTGGACACGTAGTAGCCCATTGTTCTCTCCACAGATGATTCCACCTGCTCTCCTGCAGCGAGTGCAACGCGATCAAAAAGCAGCAACCATGATTGTGGACAGCCTGAAAGGCCAGGCACTTGTTGTCGGAATTCCACTTCCTCGCATCAATGCCATGTATTTCGAATACGACAATTTGCGTGAGGTTCGTGATGCTTTGCAGAGCGTTCGATTAGCTCTTGCTCTTGCAGCCTTTACCACCACAATTGTTGGCATTGCTCTTGGCGTCTTTGCTTCGCGGCGCGCAGTGCGACCACTTGCCAATGCCGCGCAAGCCGCTCGAGCGATAGCTGATGGCCGACTGGAAACGCGACTTGAGCCCACAGACGACCCAGACATGCAAGCCCTCACTTCGGCATTCAACGACATGGTGACAACTCTGCAAGAGCGAGTTGAACGCGATGCCCGATTCACTTCTGACGTCAGCCACGAATTGCGAAGCCCACTGATGACTTTGGCCGCGTCCGTGCAAGTACTTGAATCGCGCCGCGACGATCTTCCAGAGCGGTCGCAGGCTGCACTTGACCTACTGTCCAGCGATGTTGTTCGATTCCAAGGCCTTGTTGAGGATTTGCTAGAAATTTCACGTTTCGATGCGGGTGCTATTCGGCTGGTACTCGAGCCGCTGTCACTCTTTGAATTCATCAAGCAAGCTGTGTCGGTCAGCAGTCTTCCTCGAACCGAAATTCGCTGTGATGATGTTGCCGCCCTTGTTGCCATTCATGGAGATAAACGGCGTTTAGCACGAGTTATCGCAAACCTCATCGACAATGCGCGAATTCATAGCAGCGGTAAACCCAAGATTGTCATTCAGCTCGCCGACGAGGAACCACCTGCAACCAATGTATGGATCGTCGTTGAAGATGATGGCGACGGCTTAATTGAAGGAGAGTTCAGCAAAATTTTTGAACGGTTCTCTCGTGGTGGCGCTGCTGGTAGGCGTACAGGAACCGAGGGTGCTGGTCTTGGGCTTGCTCTAGCCAGAGAACACGTGACGTTGCACCGTGGCAGAATTTGGGCGGAGAACCGAACGGATGGAATTCGAGGCGCACGCTTTATTGTTGAATTACCAATCGATACTTCATACATAAACGGTGAGCACATGAACGACGAAAGCATTAACGATGAGCACCGTCTCTAGCAGCACTTCTCTGCGATTGCGAACGATGTTGCTCGTTGCATTGTTTATTGCACTTCCTCTTCTTGGCTCGTGCGCAATTCCTACCGACGATCAACCCCGCGATATCGACCCAGCACAACAGAGCAACCTGAACAAACCATGAGCGATCCGGCTGTCGTCATCGCCATTGATGCAGGTACAACCGGAATTCGATCACGTGCCGTATTCGCAGATAGCAGGCCATCGGTTTCGGCATATCAAGAATTCACCCAGTACTTTCCTACACCGGGCTGGGTAGAACACGACGCAAATGAAATTTGGAACGCAGTTCACACAACATTGAGCACCGTCATCGCTCAAGTGAATATGCCAATCTCGGCCATTGGTATCACCAATCAACGCGAAACCGTTCTCGCTTGGGACAAGACGACAGGCAAGCCATATGGCAAAGCAATCGTGTGGCAAGACCGACGCACGGCAGATCGCTGTGGCGAACTCGCTTCTGAACTTCCTCTTGTACGGGCAAAAACCGGCCTCGTTCTTGATCCTTATTTTTCTGGTTCAAAAATGGAATGGCTGTTGGTGCACGGCAATGTACCTGTTTCACCAAACCTTGCTCTTGGCACCATTGACAGCTGGATTATCTGGAACCTCACTCAAGGTGCTTCGTTTGTTACCGATGCTTCAAATGCAAGCCGCACCATGTTGTTTGATATCACCACGATGCAATGGAGCAAAGAACTCTGTTCGATGTTTGGTGTTCCGATGCATGCATTACCAAGAGTTGTTCCCTCAAGTGGTCGCGCAGGCGTAACTGCCAATGCTTCGGACATTCCTGCAGGAGTTCCTATTTCAGGAATTGCTGGCGACCAACAAGCCGCCCTATTTGGTCAGGCATGCTTCGAAACGGGAAGCAGTAAAAACACCTACGGCACAGGAAGTTTTGTGCTCATGAACGTGGGCACCACTTGCCCACCGCCTACCGAAGGAATGCTCACCACAGTTGCATGGGACTTGGGCACTGGCGAAACAACATACGCACTTGAAGGTGCGATCTTTGTTACAGGTAGCGCTATTCAATGGCTTCGCGATGGCATCAACATTATTGACCACGCTTCACACATTGGACCGCTTGCAGAATCTGTGCCGAATACTGGCGGAGTTGTAGTTGTCCCAGCATTCACCGGACTAGGAAGCCCGTGGTGGGACCCCTATGCTCGCGGCGCAATTCTTGGTATCACGCGTGGAACGACGAGTGCACATATTGCGCGTGCAGTTGTTGAATCAATCGCGTTCCAGACACGCGATGTCGTTGATGCCATGACCAGTGCTGCAGGTGTTTCTGTCACCGATATGCGGGTCGATGGTGGCGCGGCAGTGATGAACATCTTGCTGCAACTACAAGCCAATCAACTTGGCGTCAACGTACTTCGCCCACGCGAATTGGAAACCACTGCGATGGGTGCTGCCTACCTTGCAGGTCTTGCTGAAGGAGTGTGGCCGTCTCTGCAGTCTGTTACCGATGCATGGCAACTTGATCAGCGGTTTGTGCCTGCACTTTCCGGAACCGAGCCAAACGATTACGCAATGTGGAAGCGCGCTGTAAGCCGTTCACTTCAATGGGCTCGCGACTAATGCGATTTGCTCAACGCTTCGCACAGCATTTCACTCACCCGATTGGCAACCATCACTACAGGTAAATGTGTGTTCGCACGAGGTAAGGTCGGCAAAATTGATGCGTCGCACAACCACAAATTTTGATAACCGATTACTTCTGCTCGCTCATTAACCACAGCCATGTCGTCGCGACTATTTCCCATTACACACGAACAGGCGGCATGAGAATAAGCACCAAATTGCTGTAACGACCAATCATCAAGTTCGTTGTCAGTGGCATCGTTTATCCACTGTGCAGGCGTTCCATTGGCATCACTTAGCAACGAACCCGCAATAACGCCCATCGATTGCGAATTTGCCATCTCGTATGCAAACCGCACAGCATCGCGCATGGCTGCCCTGTCCCGCTCATCGCTCAGTTGGTTGAACTCGGGATTGCCAGTACCCGTGACTGAGTCATACTTCACTTCGCCACGAGAGTGCACGTGCATCACACCCGCAATCAACGCACCGAACATTCCCGACTCGTCGGTTTCATTCAGCGACAACACATGAATGTCCGCATTGCCCGTCTGAGATGACATTCGAACGTTGGCGCCGATTCGTATTGCCGACACTTGTTGCTGCCGCAATGCCAACGTGATTGCAATTGATGGGTGGTCTTGAAGACCAACACCAATACCAGGTCGATCAATGCCGCTGCGGCGCAGCAGTACCGGTGTCGCAAGAGCACCAGCACACACCACGACACCTCGTGCTTCAATGTGCTCCCCGCCCACAAGTCGCACCCCTACAGCACGCGTTGCCTCCATGACTACAGACTCGACAACCGCATTCACACGCACTGCCAGGTTCGTTTGAATTCCAAGCGGTGCAAAATAGGTTTCCAACACACTGTGGCGTACACCATTGCTCATGGTGAGCGAACAGAACCCAGCACCCCGACTGGACTGTGTATCGCGTGCCAGTTGTTCGACTCGCGGAACTCCAGCCGCAACCGCAGCGTCTACTAGCGCAGCGTCAACTAGACCCGCTTCGCCTGGTTGAACAGTGTGCAAGATGTCTGGCATTGCAGAAAATGTTTTGCGTGCGGCACCCCAGTTCCAACCTACACATCCGAAGTCGCGCTCCCATTCGTAGTCATCTTGCATTCCCGTCATACCAACCATGTAGTTACGCAACGAACTTCCACCGAGCGCACCATTTGATTCCAGCAACAACACAGAGATTGATGGGTCCGCGGCCAACCGGGACGCCACCACCACTCCAGCAGAACCTGCTCCTACCACCACAATGGGCAGTTGGTTGCGTGCCGACATGGTGTTTACGAGTTGTTAGTTGCCAGAGGCAAACCATGCAAGTGTGCATGGTCGTTATACCGAACAAGTGCAAAGTGTCCTGCGCGAACCTCTACCAGTTCGGTGATTGAACAATTCTTCGTGTGCATTTCAAATGCACCAGTCGCTGGTGTTTGCATAGTCAGCCTGAGAACCGCATCAACTACGCCACCGTGACATGCGACCAGCACCGACTTGCCCGGATACTTGCGCAACAAAGTTGACAATGCAACCGATACTCGCGAGTGAAATTGAGCAATAGTCTCTCCGCCTGGGAAGAACTCTGCATGCGGGTCTGCGCTCCAGTCGGGCGGGCCGTGACGACGAACAAATTCATCAAAGGTCAATCCGTCACATTCCGGACCTGGATCATGTTCACCGAAACCTGTATCGATGTTGATGGGCAAACTGGAAAGTGCTGGAGCAATGATCTCTGCTGTTTCGCGTGCACGTGGGAAACCACTCGACATCAGCACATCAACTGAAAGCTCTTGCGTGTGCGCCAGCCGATCGCGCAAGCGTGCCGCTTGAATTTTCCCCAATTCGGAAAGACCGTTACAGGTCCGTGGTCCGCCAAGAATTCGATTGACCGTTACGTTCGACTCGCCGTGCCGCACCAGCACGATGCGGGTTTTACTCATACTAATTTTTCGACGAAGCCCTCAAGCTGACGGAGGTTACGACACTCATACACACCGTCTGTGAAGGTGCCGTACTCGCCCACTACCGAGTCGCCGGTGTTCCAGTAGCTCTTTGGTTCTGGATTCAGCCAGTACACGTGACGTCCGCGCTTTTGCATTTCTTTCACTACCCACGAACCAGTTGCGTGGTAGTTGTTTCGCGCATCACCCAGCAACAAAATGGTGGTCTTCGAGTTGATGTCCTTGCCGTAGCGCTCCCAAAACACCTCGAACGCGTGGCCGTAGTCGGAGTGTCCGTCCACCCACACCACATCAGCTTCAGTATTTACGCGATGAATGGCATCAGAAATATCTTCGGTGTTCTTGAAGTAACTGGTCACTTCGTCGATGCCATCAATGAACACGAATGAGCGAACTTTTGAGAACTGCCCTTGAATGGCGTACACCAACATGAGGGTAAAGCGCGCAAAGGCAGCGACACTTCCCGAAATGTCTGCCACCACCATCAACTCGGGCTTTGCGGGCCGCGGGTATTTGAATTTCGGGTCTGCAGGCACTCCGCCATAACTCAGCGAGTGACGAACTGTATTACGGAAGTCGAGTGGGCCTTTACGCCCATGGCGACGCTTGCGAGCGAGACGCGCCGCAAGTTTGCGCGTCAGCGGCTGCAGTGCTTTTTTCAGGCTTTGCATTTCATCGCGACTGGCATGCATGAATTCAACGTCTTCAGGCAAAGGCTTGCGCAACGTTTTCGCCATTGCTTCTGCGCCTCTGTCGGCGACAAGCTTGCGACGAATTTCGGCCTCTACTTCTTGCTTGAACTGTTCAATTCGACTTTCAAATTCATCTTTTTCTAGTCGCTGTTCAAGATTGGTGAGTTCTTCAGCAGCCTGCTGTTTGTTCGCTTCCATCAACTTGTCGAGCATGTTGTCGAGGTCAAGGTTGCGCAACGTGCGATACAGGTAATAGGTGCCACCCACCGGACGACCTGGCTCCATGCCAGCAAAACGTTGCACCGATTGCTTGGCCAGCGCCTTCATCATGGCTTGGTCGCCGTTCATCAGCGCGTTCATCAACATTTCTGCAATTTCTTCAGGCGTAAGGCCGTCCATGCTTCCGCCGCTTTGGCCTTTGCCTTCGCCTTGCATCTGCAAGTCCTGCTGCTCTCGCCACAACTCGTCGTTTTCTTTACCGTCCTGCATGATGCTGTATTCGGGACCGCGTAACGAGAAGTACACCTCAAAAATGGTTTCAAACGCGCGCCAATGGTTTTGGCTCTTCACCAGCGTTGCGGCGAGCGCGTATTTAAATGCGTCACGATCTTCAAGCGGAATTTCTTTGACCGCTTCCATCGCATCCAGGTTTTCGGTGAGGCTTACTGGCAAACCCGCATTGCGAAGTTCGACAATAAAGCCCGACATCAAGTCGAGAACTGGCATCTCATCAACTCACTTGTCGACCGACAGTTCCTTCGCCGCTTTGGCAATGTCCGTCTGGTACTTGAGAAGAATGTGCAATGTATCTTTTGCTTCTTGAGCGTCGATGTGATCAATACCGAGCAAGATCAAGGTGCGTGCCCAGTCCAGCGTTTCGCTCACAGAG
This sequence comes from Actinomycetota bacterium, assembly GCA_041178585.1. GTDB lineage: Bacteria > Actinomycetota > Acidimicrobiia > Acidimicrobiales > Ilumatobacteraceae > UBA3006. The sequence continues at coordinate 2,841 of JBEGVD010000001.1, read as the reverse complement.
GGAGCCTTCTTCAAATCGAGTTGACGGATGCTGCGAACGATGCGAGCGATCTGGTCTGCAAGGTTCTCGGTAATGCCTTCAACCTTGGTGAGCACGATTTCTTTTTCACGATCCATGTCTGGGTAGTCAATGTGCAAGAACAAACAACGCCGCTTCAACGCTTCAGACAATTCACGCGTGTTGTTCGATGTGAGAAACACCATCGGAATTTGCTTTGCCGTAATGGTTCCAAGCTCAGGAATTGACACTTGGTACTCGGAAAGAATTTCGAGCAATAGTGCTTCCGTTTCAATTTCCACACGGTCCACTTCGTCAATCAACAACACAACTGGGTCGGTGCTGCTAATTGCTTCGAGCAATGGACGAGTCAGCAGGAACTCATCGCTGAAAATGTCGTCGTGAACTTCACTCCATGAGTCGCTCGACTTGTCTGCCTGAATTCGCAGTAATTGCTTCTTGTAGTTCCACTCGTACAGCGCCTTCGACTCATCGAGGCCTTCGTAGCACTGCAAGCGAATCAAGCGAGCGTTCAGCATTTCAGACACGCTCTTTGCCAATTGGGTTTTACCCGTACCGGCTGGTCCTTCAACAAGGATCGGCTTGCCTAATCGCTGGGCCAAATAGACCACGCTGGCGATTCCGTCATCGGCCAAATAGTTGACCTTTTTTAATCCGTCACGGACTTCTTGCACTGATTCAAAGCTCTTGCTCATTCGTGCAACCCTAGCGTTTAGGGCCCTTGCGCCTACGATGGAGAGGCTCATGACCGGTCTTGCTCGATCGAACCTTGTAGTTGCCTCGGGAACAGCAGTTTCCCGTCTCACTGGTCTCATCCGAATTGTCGTTTTCGGCATCATCGTTGGACAAACGTCACTTGCCGATGCGTTCGATAGCGCGAATAACTCACCAAACGCCATCTACGAGCTACTGATCGGCGGCGTACTTTCGGCCAGTCTCGTTGCACTGTTCGCCCAATTTGTTGAGCGTGACAACTTTGAATTCAAAGGCGTAAAAAGTCAGGACGCGATCATCAGCGTTTCTGCCATTGTCTTAGTCGCTATCACCACTCTTGCCGTCTTATTTGCACCTGCAATTTTTCACATCTTTTCGCTCCACCCTGCTGGCGGAGTTGATGTCGAAGTCTTCCGCAGTGTCGGCACTTCACTTACCCGAATTTTTGTGGTGCAGATTTTCTTCTACGGTTTAAGCGCGCTCACCTCAGCACTACTGAATGCACGCAAATTATTTTTTGCTGCAGCATGGTCTCCGGCACTTGCCAACATCGTGACTATCGGGTTCTTTTGCCTCCTGCCACTCACGAAATCTGGCGACAACTTGTCCATTAATTCGGTGCAAAACGATCAAGCCGCAATCTGGGTTCTTGGTCTTGGAACCACACTGGGAATTGTTGTGATGGCTGTAGTTCAAGGCGTTGCGGTGTTCCGACACGGCATGAGATTCACGTTTGCTCCACAGTTCGCACACCCGGCCGTGAAAAAACTCATTCAACTATCTCTGTGGACTCTTGGATATGTTGCCGCCAACCAAGTTGCACTTGTGGTCATTAAAAACTTGGCTTCGCCGGGCAGCGGCGGAGTGGATGCGTATTCCAAAGCATTCGTGTTGTTGCAACTACCACACGGCCTGCTCGCAGTTTCCATTGCCACTACATTCGTTCCCGACCTTGCCCGCATGTTCCACCGAGGAGACCACCAGCAGTTTTCGCAAACCATGGCGAGTGGCATTCGTCTAACCGCACTTCTCACCATTCCTGCGTCGTGCGGACTGTGGATCATGTCTAAGCCCATCATCGGTCTGCTCTTTCAGCATGGCAACTTCTCGGCAGCAGCAACAGAAAACACAGCACGTGCGCTTTCGGGTCTTGCAATTGGGTTGGCTGGATTTTCGATTTACTTGTTTGTTCTTCGTGGCTTCTATGCGCGAAATGACACGCGAACACCGTTCTTTATCAACGTTGGCGAAAATGCAATCAACATCGTGCTCGCAATTGTGCTTGTGGATAGGCACGGAGTGTTTGGATTGGGTCTGGCTTTCTCTATCGCATACCTTGTGTCTGCGCTTGTTGCCCTACTCGTGCTGGAGAGCACCGAAGTTGACATCAAACTGTCTGAGCTGGCAATCAACATTACGCGCATTGCGTTCGCCGCAGGCGCCATGACATGTGCGGTGTGGTTTACCACTCAATTCATCGGCAGCGACGCCGGGCTGGGTGCACTTACCCGAGTAATCGCAGGAACATTGATTGGCGTTGCAGCGTATATTGTTGCGCTCAGTGCACTTGGTGAAAAGGCATTGCGCGATTACTTGTCGAGCAAGATAACTAAATCGTCGCGATGAACGAGTTCAGGGTCTACCCCTTCAGGTAGATCACTGCTTTGCAAACCAGCAGCTGCTCCAGCCTGTACCGCATCGATGCCCACCATGCCGCGGGCAAATGAAACACCACGGACGTCAACAATTTCTACAGTGTCACCCGCCGCAAAATCTCCGCTTACTTCCACAACACCAGCATGCAACAGAGAAGTATTTCGTGTAATCAATGCGTTCTTCGCGCCGTCATCGACAACAACAGAACCCACGTGCTGAGCTGCAAATGCGATCCATAGTTTTCGTGCCGATAGGTTTCGGTTGTGTGGCAAGAATTGCGTTCCGACACCAGCCTTTTGGTCAATAGCATCCTGCAATACATTGGACCTACTTGCACTTGCAATCACCGTGCGCACACCCGACCAGGATGCAATACGTGCAGCGGAAAGCTTCGATGCCATTCCACCGCTTCCACGAGAAGTTCCTGCAGATCCTGCGTTCACCGACAACAGC